>JANNSE010000037.1:0-14430 GCA_031402215.1 Candidatus Woesearchaeota archaeon
TGCACATCCGCCACTTCCTGAGCCAGTATCAACAACTATGCTATCTTTATTTATGCCTGTTTCTGCTAAGATAAATCCTAGATCTTTTAATGGAATCGTTTGTGCTAACTTCTTTATTCCCTTGTAAGAATCAATGAATGATGCATTGAATATGTAGAACTCTTTATCCTTATTTGACTTCACTATAACATTTTCTTTTTGTAGTTCTGCTTTTGGTATTACACCCTCAGCACAATGGAAATCTCTTGTGATGTCTTCAATGAAATACTTCTTACCTTCAGAAACTACAACCGATTTCTTTAAATCTTCAAGATACTCTCGTTTCTCTTTCCGGACTAGGATTTTCTTAATCATATAAGAAATATGAATGTGTATTAGTTTTTAAAGTGTTCGATGTAGAGTTGATTATAAAATTCGTGTAGAAAATGAAAATGATAGGCGGAATTTCGAATGGTTCTTTTTAATTTGTCGAACGAAGTGAGACTTTTAAAAAGGACATAAAAGACATAAAGAATATGATAGGCGGAATTTCGAATGGTTCTTTTTAATTGTTGGGGGTTTAAAAAGAATTATTTTACCACTCGAAACCACCCCGCCTAAGCGTGATGTGTTGTAATCTATGTGACGTTTTCGAAGTTTCCCTTCGACCTCTTTTTGTAGTTCTCGACACTCTTGTCAACATTTTGTTTCTTGATATTGATTTTATCTGCGTTAACTTCTATTTCTCGAACAACATGACTATGTTCCGCTAAGTCTTTGTTTGGAATTGTCTTGAGTAGAATACCTTCATTCTCTATTACGTATAGATAGAATCCTGTACCTTCATCGATGTTTAATTCTCTACGAACATCTTTTGGAATAACAATCTGTCCTCGCTTGTCGCTTTGTATGATTTTTGCGTATTTTCTCATGTTATCCTTCTGATAATCAGAATATTATACTGAATTTAATACAATAGATTATTTTTTCTGATTATTATTCTGTTATACATAATTACTTTCTGATTATCAGAAGAAGTTATATTTAAATATTTTGTTCATAGTCGCTGAAGGTAAAACTCCAAAAACAAGACAAAATAGAAAATAGAGAATAAAAGAAAAATTTATGCAGAAATTTTTTCCCTTGTTTTAACAATTCCTACAGCAAGTATTCCACCAATTAATGCAGTAACAATTTGCAATAGACCCATTGCCGTTAAGAACATAGTAGGCAGAACAGATAATTGAACCAAGATAAATGTTGCTCCAAATAATAATCCTGCTTTTAGTATTGATGCTACACCAACACCTAGAACATTTCCTTTCCAACTATTTTCTTTGAAGCTTACATGTTTATACACGTAAACATAGACAGTATTTCCTAACCATATCAAAGGAATTAGATACAACAAGAATATCGTGTATGTTCCAAATAATACTCCTGCAGTTAATACACCTAAACTAGGCAATAATATTATCGGTAATAATTTATGTCCCTTCAAATACGTTGCTCCAACTATTAACATAGCATTTACAATCACACCAATCAAAATTTGTGGATGGCCTAATACGAAAGGCAAGAAGAATGCGATAGCACTTAACACAACTAAATGTATATTCTCCTCGATATTCTTTATGTTGTATATACCATCATAATATAATTTTTTTACGTATTCATATTCCATAGAAATCACCTCGATAAAAGAAACTGTATCAATTAGGATTATTTATACTCTTGCGGATAATAACTTGTATGTAACAATCTATGTGCTCTTTCTGAACCAAACTCGCCTAAATACTCTCTATACAATTTGATTAATGCAGGATTCTTATGCGATTTTCTTATCTCTTTATGTTCGTCTTCTTTAATCAACGCGCTGACTCTCTTCTTTAGAGTTTCAGCATCACAAGGACTTGGCTGTCCGCCTCCGCCAATACATCCACCATAACAAGCCATTATTTCTACAAATTGATATTTACTTGTACCAGCTTTTATGTCATCCATTATTTTACGAGCCTCGCCAAGCGTGTGTACAACAGCAATATTTACAGTATGGCCAGCAATAGTTACTTTAGCTTCTTTTAGCGTAGCCATTCCTCGTATTGTTTCATATTCAACATTTTTGAAATCTTTATGTCCTAAGAAGTCTGCCACAGTTCTTAATGCGGCCTCCATTACTCCACCAGTATGACCAAATATAGTTGCTGCTCCAGTACTTTCACCTAATGGATCATCAAAATCAGAATCTTCAATATTAACAAAATCAATATTCATTTCTCTAATCAATTTTGCTAGCTCAACCGTTGTTAAAACATAATCTGCGTCATTCTTAAATTCAGGTCTACCAATTTCGAATTTTTTAGCAGTACACGGCATAATATCTACTAATACGATATTTTTTGGATCGATACTATTTACTTTAGCATAATAAGTTTTAATGAGTGACGCCAATATTGCCTGTGGACTTTTACATGTTGACATATGATTTAACTCATCGAAGTAGAATTGTTCGCCAAACTTTATCCACGCAGGACAACATGTTGTTATCATTGGTAAATCTTGAGACTTTCCGGATTGTAATCTTCTAATAAATTCTGTCGCTTCTTCTACAATTGTTATATCTGCACCTAAGTTTGTATCAAATACTTTATTGAATCCAATCATACGCAACGCATTAACCATTTTTCCAGTAACATTATGTCCCGGACTCATTCCAAAACATTCTCCTAATGTCGCTCTAATACTAGGCGCTGTTTGTGCAATCAAAATTTTTCCAGGAGTATTTAATGCATCAATTACATGTTGTATGTCTGATTTTTCTGTTAAGGCTCCTGTCGGGCAAGCAATTACACATTGTCCGCAATTAACACAAGCACTTTCCTTCATAGTATGTCCAAGAGGAGGAGTTACAATGGTATTAAACCCTCTGAAATTTTGTTGAATAGCATTTACAGTTTGAACATCGTTACACATTTTTATACATCGTCCACATAAAATACATTTATTATTATCTCTTCTTATGGAACAACTAGAATTATCTACGGAAGTGATTCTCTTAGAACCATTAAATCTTATTTCTGTAATTATCATATCTGATGAATATTTTTGTAAATCGCAATTCAAATTTTTCGCACAACTAGGACAATTTAAATCGTGATTTGCTAAAAGCAATTCTAGATTTATACGTCTATGCTCCAAAACTTTAGGAGTATGTGTACTAATTATCATTCCTTCAGAAGGCTTAGTACTACATGAAGTCATTATTCTTTTCTTTCCGTTTAATTCTACTTCCACAATACATAATCTACAATTAGCAGTTCTCTCGAGTCTATCATGTAAACATAATCTTGGAATTTCTATATTTTCTTCTTTTGCAATATCTATCAAGTATCTGCTAGAATCACATTGAACTTCTTTTCCATTTAACATTATTTTAACTTTTGGAGCAGCATGTGTAGTATGATCTTTATGATGCTCGCTATCATGATGTTCATGTCCGTGTTCTTTATGAGTATGTTCTGTCATTTTATATCTTGATTCTCTAGTTTATTTTCTCTCTATAGCTTCGAATGCACATGCTTCATAACATGCACCACATCTTACACATAAGCTCTGATCTATTACATGTTTTTCTTTTAATCTTCCTGTTATTGCGTGTACTGGACAATGTCTTACACAATTACCACAACCAACACAAGAATCTAGTATCTTGTAATGTAATAGATTTTTACATGCCTTTGTTGGACACTCTTTCTTTTCTATGTGCGCCAAATATTCTTCTGGGAATTTATTTAATGTCGATAATACAGGGTTTGGCGATGCTTGTCCTAACCCGCATAAACTATTTTCTTTAACATATCCCGATAATATTCTTAGCAACTCTATATCTCTTTTTGTACCCATTCCTTTTGTTATTCTCTCTAATATCTCGTATAATCTCGTTGTTCCTTCTCTACACGGAGTACACTTTCCACAACTTTCTGATTTTGTGAAACTCATAAAGAATTTTGCGAAATCCACAATACATGCCTTATCATTTATTGCAACTATTCCGCCACTTCCAATTATTGCTCCAACAGAATTAAATGATTCGTAATCCACAGGAATATCTATTTCTTTAGCACTTATGCATCCTCCTGCAGGACCTCCTGCTTGCACTGCTTTAAATTGTCCTTCCACAACACCGCCACCAATATCAAATATTACTTCACGCAACGGTGTGCCCATCGGAATCTCTACTACTCCTGTTCTCTTAACTTTTCCAGTTAAACAAAGTAGTGCTGTCCCCTTACTTTTTTCTGAACCTATTGTTGCAAATTCTCTAGCAGTCATACTCAGTACGCTAGTTACTAAAGATAATGTACTCACATTGTTAATATTAGTTGGATAACCATCTATTCCTCTTTCTGCAGGATAAGGTGGTTTGAATGTAGGATTTCCTCTACGACTCATTACTGAATTCATTAGCGCGGTTTCTTCTCCACATACGAATGCTCCTGAGCCTTTTACGATTTTTATTGTAAAATCAAACCCTGTTATTCCAAGTATATCTTTACCAAGTAAATTATATTCTTCAGCAATTTTTATTGCAGTCTGCATTGTTTCAATTGCTAAAGGATATTCTGCTCGAGTATATAATATTCCTTCGTGACTTCCTATTGCGTATGCTGCTATCGTCATTCCTTCAATTAGTCTGAATGGATCTGATTCCATTGTTACTCTATTCATGAATGCGCCAGGATCTCCTTCATCACCGTTACACACTAGATATTTTTTGCCTTGTTTTGGAGCTATCAATGACCACTTAGTTCCAGTCGAGAATCCTGCTCCACCTCTGCCTCTTAATCCTGAAGCAGTTACTTCTTCAATAACTTTTTGCGGAGTCATATTTAATGCATTCATAAGTCCGCTGTAACCAGAACTGGCAACATATTGATTCAAACTTAGAGGATTTATTATTCCACTGTTTTGCATCAATAATCTTTTTTGTTTTTTAAAATAATCAATGTCTTCAAGTGCGTGTCCTACAAATAATTCTTGACACACTTCGTTTCTTCGTACTGCATCAAGTAATTTATCTGCTTTATCCTCTGTAACATGAGTATATATTGATAGAATTCCTTTTTGTCTTACCATAACTATTGGTTCTGCATAACACATTCCTACGCATCCAACCGGATCAATAAATATTCCTAGATTTGCATCTTGTATTTTTTTTAGCGTCTTACTTGCACCTGCAGACAATCCGCATGTTCCTACACCTACTGTAATTCTATCGCCACCTAATTCAGCATTTCCTTTCTGCAAATCCGCAATTTCTGTGATAAATTTCATATTATTTCAATCATTAAATTATTTCTGAGCTTTCAAATCTTCAATTATCTTATCTATTTTTTTTTCAGTTAATTCACCGTATACAGTATCATTAATCATCATAGCAGGAGCCTTTGCACACGCACCAATACAATTTACACATTCCAAACTGAATATTTTATCGTCAGTCAATTCGCCTGCATTTATTCTTAGTTTCTTTTCTAAGAATCGTAATAATTGTTCAGAATTATTTACATGACATGCTGTTCCACGACATATTGAAACGTGATATTTTCCTATAGGTTTTAATTTGAACCAATTATAAAATGTTGCAACACCTGATATTTGTGAAAGTGGAACATTAATTTTTTTAGAAAGCAGTATAAGATTCTCTTCCGATAGATAACCGAATTCCTTCTGTATCTCTTGTAATGCAGGTATTAATTCCTCTTTATCGGAATACTTTTTCAGTACATCAGAAATGTCCTTCTTTACTACATCAGAAACTTCTTGCATACATCAAACCTCTTTTTAATAACCTATGATAAAACCCGAAACTAGAATATATAAATTTTTCCTTATTTATTAACAAAATTTACCTAGATATTACTCTTCTGGAGTCCTCGCACTAATCCACAAACTTTATATATTATCATAAGGTAGTTTAATTGTTCGTAAGAACACAAGTCATTTGGTGAGAGATTAAAAGAGGTTGATTTTGTCATGGATGAATTCTATGAGTTAGAGTTTATTGGAAGAGGTGGACAGGGTGCCAAGACGGCAGCCGAGCTAGTTGCTAGGATAGTTCTAAGTAAAGGTAAATTTGTTCAATGCTTCCCAGATTATGGTCCAGAAAGAAAAGGTGCTCCTGTTAGAGCATTCACAAGAATAGCAGATAAAGAAATTCGAGGATGTAGTTCTGAAGCAAACCCTAATGTGATAATTCTTATTGATCCGACATTATTAGCATTAAACGGCATATTGTTTAACATTAAAGACGGTCAAACAATTATTGTTAATAGTCCTGAATCTTCTAAAAATTTAATTAAACAATTCAATATTAATGCGGACATTAAGTTCTATTCTGTTGATGCAACAAAAATTGCTCTAGATACAATAAAAAATAATATTACTAATACTGCAATGCTTGGAGCATTATGTAAAATATCTGGATTATACTCTCTTGATGAAATAAAAGAAGAATTCAGAATAGAATTCGAGAAAAAACTTGACAAAGAAAAGATCGATAATAATAATAAAATGATAGAATTAGCATTTAATCAGGTGAGTTAAATGGTGGCAAAAAAACGAATTAAAAAAACTACACATAAGAAAAGTGTTTCAAAAAAGATTGAAACGCCAAAAGTGCAACACATATTTTTCTGCCCTGTATGTAATAGTACGTTTGTTCATAAAATTATGCAACCAGCAGCAACAATTACGGGACAAGGTATGCTGCCGTCATTTAAATGTAATCATTGCGGGCACATAGCTCCTGTTTTCCCAGAAATAGAAACGAGTAAAATACTCGAACTTAAACCAGTAAAGCAACTCAATGAAATAAAACTACCTGATGGAACAAAACTAGATTATCATGATCCATTTAAATTTATTTTGAGTCTGGCAATCGGCGTAATACTAATAATATTTGGAGTATACATAACATATTTGAGTTTAAATTTAATGAGTGTCATATACACCCTAATGTTTGTATTGGGCGGAATTTTCCTAATCATAGGAGCAGTTAAACATAAACAACAACATGGCTCTAAAAAATAAAAACGAAATAAGCGTCGGCGCAAAAGCCGAAGGCGGAAGCAGTGTAGAGTTTAATACTGGTAGTTGGAGAGCTCTAAGACCAAATATTGAGTTAAACAAATGTATTCATTGTATGTTATGTTTTTTATACTGTCCTGATAATGCTGTTAAAATAATTAAATCTTCAGACAAACAAGGTGGTAATCCTGAAGTTATTGGTATAGATTTAAAACATTGTAAGGGATGTAGTATATGTTCAAGCGTATGTCCTGTTAAATGTATAACAATGGAAAAAGAAACTGATGCATTAAAGAGAGATGCAGAAGCACATAAATAGAATATTAATCAAAATAAAAGACACAAACAAAATGACAAACAAAAATTATACAGTAAAAGCATTGACTGGAGCTGAGGCCTCGGCTGAAGCTATGAGACAGATTGCTCCAGATGTTGTTCCTTTGTATCCTATTACTCCTCAGACTCAAATTGTTGAAGTATACTCGCAATTTGCTGCTGATGGTCTTGTTGATTCTGAATTAGTTAGATGCGAATCTGAACACTCGGTAATGAGTGTTGGTATTGCTGCTAGCGCTGCAGGTGCTAGAGTAATGACTGCAACATCATCGCAAGGATTAGCTTACATGTTTGAACCAATATTTATTGCTTCAGCATTACGTGTTCCAATCGTCATGAATCTAGTTAATAGATCTCTTGCTGGCCCAATTAATATTCATTGTGATCACGCAGATGGTATGGCTGTTCGTGATAGTGGTTGGCTTCAAATTTATAGCGAGACTGCTCAAGAAGCTTATGAAAATACTTTAATGGCAATTCGTATTGCTGAACATCCTGATGTTCAATTACCAGTAATGGTTTGTCAGGACGGATTTATTACTAGCCATTCATTAGTTAACGTTAATATATACAATGATGATGAAGTTAGAGTATTCGTTGGCACACATAATCCTAAAGATACTTTATTAAATTCAGAAAAACCAATAAGTGTCGGTACACTAGATTTCTATGATTATTTCTTTGAGCATAAGAAACAGAATTTTGATGCAATGGAAAATGCTAAAAAAGTTATTAAAGAAATTCAAGAAGAATTCTCAGCTATAAGCGGTAAGAAATATGATTTTGTAGAAAAATATCATACTGATGATGCAGAACACATTGTTGTTGCAATGTCATCTGCGTGCGGATTATTGAAGATTGCAGTCGACGAGTTGCGTAAACAAGGCAAGAAAGTCGGATTACTAAAAATAATGTTATTCAGACCATTCCCAGAACTTGAAGTTGCTCAAGCATTAAAGAATGCAAAATCAGTCATAGTACTCGAGAGAGTAAGCGGAAATGGAGCATACGGCCCATTATACACTGAGACTTCAACAGCATTATACCATTATCAAAACAAACCAAAAATGGTTACATACGTATTCGGTCTTGGCGGAAGAAACTTTGGTCGTAAGGATGCGATGAATATTTTTGCAGAATTCGACAAATTAGATGGAGAATTCCTAGACCAAAACAATAAATTAAGATATTATGGAGTTAGAGAATAAATTATTGATTAAAAAAAAAGGAGTAAATTCATGGTCGACTTAAAGAAATTTGCACAACGTGAAGTGAAGATGATGGGCGGACATAGATTGTGCGCTGGATGTCCTGCACCAACAATCGCAAAGCTCGCTATGATGTGTAGTGATAAAGAAGTCGTTGTAAGTAATGCAACAGGATGTTTAGAAGTTAGTACTACAATTTATCCATACAGTGCATGGAATACTCCTTGGATTCATACTGCATTCGAAAATACTGCAGCAAATATTGCGGGTGTAGAGGTTGCTTATCATGCTCTAAAAAGAAAAGGTTTGATAGATAAAGAATATAGATTCATGGCTATAGCTGGAGACGGTGGAACTTACGATATAGGTCTTCAATCATTATCAGGTGCAATTGAAAGAGGACATAAATTTGTTTACATTTGTTATGATAATGAAGCATACATGAATACTGGAGTACAGAGAAGTTCAGCAACACCATTATACGCTCAAACCACAACAGATCCTGTTGGCAATGTACGTAAGGGTAAGCAAGAGTTTAGGAAGAACTTTACTGAAATAATGGTTGCACACAACATGAAGTATATTGCTCAAACATCCTTATCTAATCTAAATGACTTTACTATGAAAATGGAGAAAGCATTCAAAGCAACGGATTATACTGCAGCATTCGTTAATGTGTTTAGTCCATGTATTCCAGGATGGGGTATAAAGGATGATGATGCAATTAGAGTGTCTAAATTAGCTATCGATACTTGCTTCTGGCCACTATATGAAGTTGAAGATGGAGTGTACAAGTTAAGCTATAATCCTGAAGAATCTGGGAAAAAACTTCCTGTAGTGGAATTCTTAAAAGGACAGGGCAGATACAAACATTTATTTAAACCGGGCAACGAACATTTAATTGAAGAAATCCAAAAGCGCGTCGATATAAAATGGGAACAATTAAAGAAGCGATGTGGCGTTAAGTAGAATAAATAAAAGAACTCTTTTTCTAGAATCCGCAACTCTTACAATCTCTATTCTTACATCCGGATTTATTATCTTTGTTCTTCAAGGACCAGACTTTTATCATCTTTATTATGTCCATGAATTCTTCTCCACGCTTTGTTAAAGAATACTCAGATTTGATTGGAACGACAGACGAATCTACTCGCTTAACTATTATTTCTTCTTTTGCTAATTCTTTTAATCTTGTGGATAATATTTTTGGAGTTAATTGTGGAAGCTTACCTTTTATTTCATTGTATCTTTTCCACTTATTCTCTCCTTTGTATATCTCTAGAAGTATTATTATAGTCCATCTCTTACCAATTAGATTTGATGCGGAATAAACTGCACAATTCTTATCCATAAAGCTCACCCATGTTATTAATATCAATTAAGAAACCATAACTTATTTATATATCTAATGAATTATACCTACTATATTAAAGATAGCGTGTCTAAGAAAGTATATGAACACACAAAAATAATAAAAGAGGTCAAAATGTTTTTTCGTAAAAAGATAGCATTCTTCGAGTTAGAGGATTGGGAAAAAGATTACATTAAAAAGAATCTTAAGGGATTCAACTTAACATTCTTTGATAAACCTATAACTTTAGAGAACGTTAACAAAGTTAAAGACATTCAGATTCTAGGAGTATTCATATATTCTAAAATCAATAAAGAAATCTTAGATAAATTACCTAAACTCAAACTTATTGTTACATTATCAACAGGTTATGACCACATAGATTTAGCTGAATGTGAAAAAAGAAAAGTCACAGTGTGTAATGTACCAACATACGGAGAGAATACTGTTGCAGAACACACATTCGCATTGATACTTGCATTGTCTAGAAAAGTATTCCAATCAATTGAGAGAACAAAAAAAGGAGACTTTAATTATGACGGTCTAAGAGGATTCGATCTTAAAGGAAAAACCATAGGATTAATTGGAACTGGACATATAAGTGCTCACGTAGCTAGAATAGCGTATGGATTTGAGATGAACATATTGGGATACGATATTAATAAAAATCCCGACATAGTAAAAGATTATAGATTGAAATATGTCGATATGAATACTCTTCTCAAAAATTCGGATATAATCTCACTTCATCTTCCATTGAATGATAAAACAAAATATACAATTAATAAAAAAAACATTTCATTAATGAAGCCATCTGCAATAATAATTAATACTGCTCGTGGAGGATTAATCGAGACAGATGCATTAGTTAAAGCACTTCAAAATAAAAAGATTGGTGGAGCAGGACTTGATGTACTTGAAGAAGAATGCTTCATTAAAGAAGAAAAGCAATTATTATCAAATCAATTTATGCCTAATTGTAATATGCAAACTTTACTTGAAAACCATATCTTAATGCAACTAGACAACGTGATAATAACACCACATAATGCATTTAATAGTGCAGAAGCTCTGCAACGTATAATTGATACAAGCATTGAGAACATTAAGGATTTTGATAAGAATACTCCTAAGAATGTCGTTCTACCAATTTCACCGAAACATATATAAAGACAGTATCTTTTCTATACTAAGTATAATATTTGTATAAATAAACATGTGAGGTGTTATCATGAAAGGTGAAGGTTATGTTGGAAAAATATTAGTACCTGTTGAAGAATATTTCTACGTCGTATTTAGAGTATTAGCAGGTTGGCTCTTTTTCATGCATGGTGCAGGAAAAGTGTTTGGATGGTTTACAGAGAGAGCAGCACAAAGTGCAGGAAGTTTGATGTGGTTTGTAGGATTAGCAGAAGTAGCAGCAGGATTATTAATATTCTTAGGATTGTGGACTAGAGTAGGAGCAATACTAGGAGCAGTTGTAATGATTGTTGCATATTTCAAAGCACACGCACCTGGAGGATTAAGTCCTTTAGCAAATGGTGGAGAATTAGCATTATTGTACTTGATAGCATTCCTAGTAATATTAGTGCATGGTTCTGGAAAATTCGGTCTAGAACACTGGATGCGCAAGAAAGAATGCATCTAAATCATTAACTTTTTATTTTATTTTTATATATAACAATTCTTTTAGAGAAGAGGTAACATCATGAAAACATTAGTAATATATGCACATCCAGATCACGAGAGTCACGCTAAACACACATTAGAATTAGTCGAGTCTAAATTAAAAAGTAGAAAAGAGAATTACGAAGTTCTAGATTTATATCATATGAAATTTGACCCAATATTATCTAAAGAAGATTTATATGATTCTAAGACAAAAGGCCCTGCCAAAGATGTTGCAAAAATGCAGGGGAAAATCACAAACTCAAATCATTTGATAGTTATCTACCCTATATGGTGGAATGGAATGCCTGCAATACTAAAAGGATTCATAGATAGAGTATTTTCAGGCGGATATGCATTCAAATACGTTAACGGAATTCCTCAAGGATTATTGAAAGGAAAAAAAGCCACAGTATTCGTTAGTACCGGTTCAAAGAAATGGATAACTTTTTTATTCTTAGGAAATAGATTCAAAAAAAATGCTGTCAGAGATATATTCGGGTTCTTTGGAATAAAAACAAGATTGTACCATACTGATGGAGCTCTCACATTAAATGATTCGCAGAAAGAAAAAATTAGAAGAAACGTTGAGAAAGCGTTAAAATAAAATATAAAAAATATTTTCTTAATTTTTATTTATTATCTTAAGTCGTCTGTATTACAGTTATAGCAGCTAATTCTACTACATCATCAACAGATGCTCCTCGAGACAAGTCATTGATTGGTTTGTTTAATCCTTGCATTATTGGACCTACTGCTTTGAAGCCTGCAAGTCTTTGAACCAATTTGTATCCGATGTTTCCTGAATTTAAGTCTGGGAAGATTAATACATTAGCCTTTCCTTGTAATACTGAATCTCTACACTTCTTTTGAGCCACTTCTGGGACTATTGCAGCATCTGCTTGTATTTCTCCATCTATTATTAAGTCTGGAGCTTTTTTTCTAACTATTTGTGTAGCTAATTTTACTTTCTCTACCATTTCGTTTTTTGCACTATCTCTTGTCGAAAAGGATAACATTGCTACTTTTGGCTCTACCCCTAGTTTTAATACTGTTGCTGCGCTTGTCAATGCAATTCCTGCTAATTCTTCAGCAGTTGGATTCATATTTAATCCCACATCAGCAAAGAAATATACAGTATCTTCACGTTGCATAATCATTAGTCCTGAAGCTTTTGGCGTTCCAGGTTTTGGTTTTACAATTTGGAATGCTGGGAAATAAGGTTTTGTTTGACCATGTATTCCTGATATCATTCCATCAGCTACACCTTTATGCACTAACATTCCGCCATAATAGTGTGGTTTAGACATTAAGTCTTTAGCTTCTTCCATAGTTATTTCTTTACCATCTGCTTTTCTCATTTCATAGAATTCTTTTGTATATGCATCTAATTGTGTACGATTTCTATCATCTAAGTGATCTAGAATATGTTGATCTTGAATATTGTGTATCCCATTATGATGTAAAAGACTCATTAGTTCTGCTTTCTCACCGATTAGTAGAGGTATTGCTATTCCTTTCTTTAAGATTATAGAACTGGCCTTTAATATAGTTGTATCGCTTTCTGGGAATACGATAACTTTTCTTGAATGGATATTTGCTGCTATTGCCCGATCTATTAACTTATCTATGTATGTTTTCGGGGCCATCTTCTTTTTTAGATGATGGAAATGATCTTTTAATGACATGCTCACACCTCTCTTACCAAAACCAGTGCTAAATCACCAGTAAATACTCGAATTATCTCTTATTCTTTGATTTTGTACTCTTTGATTTATTAATTTTTTTAGATTTGAAGGCATCTAGAGGATTTTTATTATGTTCAATCTTCTTATACCCAATCCACATTATAACTAATAATTCTATTAATATCACCAATGCTCGTAATACTTTGCTCATATCACTAAAGTATCTCATTGTTGCATAGAACATTATTATTAGTCCTGCAAACATTAATCCGGCTCCAAGATAATCCACTAATAAATATAATCCTAATATTACGACGATTAATCCTACAGGCAATAATACAAAGAATATGTTTCTGTTATATTTCTGACTTGCATCAGTATATCCTACATTGCAATAATTACATGACTTGAATACTTGACAATTATTTGAATCGTAGCTGAATTCAGGCATTCCTTTTTCATTATTACATTTTTGGACTTCTGCACTAGCATAAACTTCAGGACAAACTACAGGCGTTGCTGGAGATGCTTTAGGATAATCATAGTATGAATTGTTACAATAATCCTCATATTTTGGTTGCTCATAAACCGCATCTGTGAACAATCCCACAAATAAAGGCAAAAGCACAGTTATAGCTAGAATCATTGCAATCTTTTTAACATCCATGATAAACACCTCGGTGACATATATGCTTAAGCAAAGTCATTTATAATTTTTGTGAATACAATCGGTCTTTCATGACTAAATTTATAAATTATTCTCTAATACACATATCATGTCACGTATAGCTGTTATTGAAAAACCAAAATGTAATCCTGTTAAGTGTGGGAACTTTCTTTGTATTAGAGTGTGCCCTATTAATAGAATGGGCGAAGAATGTATTAAAGAGAATAAAAGTGATCATAAAGCAGCTATTGATGAAAAGCTCTGTACTGGATGTGGCATATGCCCTAAAAAATGTCCGTTTGGCGCTATTAGTATAATTAATCTTCCTGAAGAATTGAATCACGAACCAATCCATAGATATGGTCAGAATGGCTTCGCCTTGTACAATCTTCCAACTCCAATATTCGGTAAGGTCGTTGGCATAATCGGTAGAAACGGTATTGG
>JANNSE010000038.1:0-3400 GCA_031402215.1 Candidatus Woesearchaeota archaeon
GCAAAAGCATATTCAGGTGCAAAAGGAAAAGCAGGAAGTAAGAGACCAATAAAGAGGATAGTTCCATCATGGACTAGATATGGTGCTAAAGAAGTTGAAATGTTAGTACTAAAATTAAACAAGGAAGGACAAGTACCATCACAAATAGGATTACACCTACGAGATGTATACGGAATTCCAGATGTTAAGACTCTATGTAAAAAGAGTATAACACAAATATTAGCTGACAAGAAAGCATTAAATCCTATGCCAGAAGACTTAATGGCATTAATCAAGAAATTAACATTAATAAAAAAACACCAGGAAGAAAATCGTCAAGATAAAGTCGCACTTCGTGGAATGCAAATTACAGAGTCTAAGATTAGAAGTTTAATCAAGTACTATAAACGTACTGGTAGAATCGCTAAGGATTGGACTTATGATGTAAATAAGGCTAAATTATACGTATAAATCGTATTTTATCTTTTTTTATTCTTTATTTTTCTTTAAATTTTTTATCTGATTCTTATTTTGATTTACTACTATAGCCCTTTTAACATATACTTTGCGCAACATAAAACTATTTAAACTGCGAATTAGTCTTTGATTTTATATGATGAAACAATCTGCAGATTCCACAATGATGTCGTATGAAACTCCGGATTACGATGGGTTTCATAAGTTTATGAAAGAAACTGCAGTAGAATTCTTAAAAATTCCGAAAAATAAGACTATACGAGTTGTAGGGCACTTAGATGCTGATGGGATATGCGCAAGTGCAATAATGATTAATGCATTAATAAAATTAAATAGGCGTTACTCGCTAACAACTCTTCCAACTGTGACTGAAGAATTATTAAAAGATGTTAACGATGAATCAGAAGAGTATTTGGTGTTTGTAGATTTGGGCTCTGGAACAATTGATGCAGTTGGAAAAATGCTTCCAAGCAAAAAAATCTTTGTACTAGATCATCACCAGTTGCAGTCAGAAACAGACTACGATAATATTACTCAAATAAATCCTCACGTATTTGGTATTGATGGTTCAATAGAAATAAGTGGTGCTGGTGTAGTGTTCTTATTTACACAATATCTCACAGCACATAAGAATATCGAGATGTCAAGAATAGCTATAGTTGGAGCAATCGGTGACATTCAAGAAAACGCCGGTTTTAAGAGACTAAATGCTGAAATATTGAAAGTAGCTGTTGATAATAGATTATTAGAAGTTAAGCGTGGATTAAAATTCTTTGGTGTACAAACAAAACCTGTGTATAAATTATTACAGTATAGTTCTGATATAATTATTCCTGGCGTAAATGGTTCTGAGAGTGGTTCAATAAATTTCTTGCTAAGTCTAGGAATCGATCCAAAGACTAAGAAGGGTTGGAAAAAAATATCTGACTTAACAACAGAAGAACAACAAAAACTAGTTGCTGGAATAATTACTCGAAGAGTCAATAAACCAAACACTGATGCTCAAGACATATTCGCAAATGCATATTTATTGGTTGGTGAAGGCGAAGATACTCCATTTAGAGATGCGAAAGAGTTTGCAACTCTATTAAATAGTTGTGGACGTTTGAACAAGTCGAGTATTGGTATTGGTGCTTGTCTTAATGATAAAAAAATGAAGGACATGGCACTACAAAATTTAACGGATTATAGAAAAGAACTTGTTACTGCAATAAATTGGTATAAAGATAATGCTGATACAGAACACGTAATAAAAAATAAAAAATATATTATAATTAATGCTGAAGATGAAATAATGCCTACGATGATTGGAACATTAGGGTCAATATTATCTAAATCACAGGATATAGAGCGAAATACATTCATATTATCTTTAGCAAGAAATCATGATGATACTACTAAAATCTCTTTGAGAATAGTCGGTAACCCTGATAATGTTAATTTGAAAGAGATAATCGAGCAAGTAATTCAAAAAATTAATCATGGTAGTTCTGGTGGGCATAGTTTTGCTGCCGGAGCGGTAATTGATACTGATAAAGAAGAGCATTTCATCAAGGCTGCATCTGAAGTTTTAGAAGCTGTAAATATTGAAGAAGGGATATAGGCTTATCTTTTATATACTTCTCTTCCTGCATCATTCAAGAAATATGATTTTATTCTTTCAGAACTTTTTTCTGTTAATGATTTGTATGTTATTTCAACATCAATGTAACCTTTGTTCATAGCATTAATTGCTGAATGTAGCATATCTACTTCCTTTAATTGGTTTGTAGTATATTTTTTATCGTTTTCTGCAAAGAACTTCACAGTATGGGAGATGTTGTGTATTGTAAATACTCTGCTTTTATCGCTTAATGTTCTGCTTGCCATATGGTTAGGAATTGAAGGTTTATTTAAATAGTTTATTATTACCCACTATTAAGTAACAACAATAACGAAACCTTTATAAACTTATTTTACTACCTTATTCTAAGCACAAATCAACGAATAGTTGAGATGCTAAGATTGTTGGGGGATTAATATATGTTCGATAAGAAAGCCTTCTTTAAGGCGTTTTTGGTAACGTTAGTATTTATGTTAGGGTTTATGACTAGTAATATTTATGCAGATATAAACGCGCAAACAGATAATACAAACAGTTTGAACACGGTGAACACAGCAGATGTAAATATAGCAAACACTAGAAATACATTAAATGAGCCAACTAATTTAGGATACAACAGAACTGATGAAGTTCCGAGCCCGAGTGCATGGATAACTGACAAACAAATAGGTGTATACAGTCAAAGAGTAATCTTAGACATTAAAGATCCACAATGGGCAACATTCACAGATACACATAGTATGGAGCCAGTAATAAGTTCAAGATCATACGCAATTGAAATTGTTCCCGAGTCAGAAGACCAAATAAACGTTGGAGATATAGTAAGTTACAAATCAAGATATGCTGACGGCACAATAATTCATAGAGTAATACAAAAAAGTAATGATGCTGACGGAGTATATTTCATAATGAAAGGAGACAACAATCCTTCACAAGATCCGGGCAAGATAAGATTTGACCAAATACAAAGAGTGGTTGTTGCAATAATATATTAGTGAAATTATATGATACTTAACACCTTAGGTGATTTCATGAAAAACACAATATCAAAACACATTAAAAATATAAGGAAAAAAGGATTATCACAATTAGTTTTTATAGCATTTGCAACGATGATAATTGCGCTTACAATTATAGCTGTATTTCAGTAAATTTTCATTCTGCTGATTTTTCTTCATAACCTATTTAAATCAAACTAGTTCTACATCTATTATGATTGTAAATGAAGAAGAAATGGATAATGCAATTCTAGCAGGTAAACTTGCTGCTAAAGCAATAATTTATGGAAAGTCTATAATCCAACCAAATACAAAAATGGTTGAAGTATTAGACCAAATTGAG
>JANNSE010000039.1:0-8315 GCA_031402215.1 Candidatus Woesearchaeota archaeon
CCAAAACCCGTACATATGTCAATCTTTGATGTGTGATTATATAAATTTTATGTTAAGAAGCAGAAATGGTTCCTTAAAAGCCTAGAACAGCATCTAAAGCAGTCAATATTACTCTAGAACGCATTAGCTCAGGACGAGTAGCCATGCTAAATGTTGCGTGTGTTAACCTGTACTTCTTTATTAGGACAGCATTTTGAAATAACTTACCCATAACGTTATTCACGTCTAAAAATAAGTTGTTGAAACTTAAAACTATTCTAATGTCGTTTTCTCTGGCCAATTCGGCGTGTACTTGATTCAAACTTGTTGCTCTGTAATGAAAAGAATCCTTTCTATCTGAAAGTTCGGCATCTAAGATAAAATCTATTTTTGATTCGAAATATTTTCTCTCTGATTTTGCAAAGATATAATCGAATTTTCTTCTAGCTTGAGAAATCTCAGAAGGATCTTTCAATAAGTATCCTGTTTTTATCGATAATTTATTGGAAGAAGGCTTGACGTAATTAATGTTTAGATACAAAAAAATAACTCCTTTATAGCCTAGAGCTAAAGCTCTATCAATGAACTCTTCTTCGTTGTTGTTCGGAATCACAACATCATATTCTATTTGAGTATCTGACATAGTTAGGTTAATGTAAGGTATTTTAAAAATGTTTATATAAGAGTTCAATATACTGAGAGAATGGAAGAAAGGGTACAGAAGATAATATCAAATAGTGGTTATTGTGCTAGACGTAAGGCTGAAGAATTAATAGCTGCAGGAAAAGTCAGAGTAAACGGCAGAATAATCCATCTAGGAGATAAAGCAGACATAGATAAAGACGAGATATACGTAAATACATTCTTACTTCAAAAAAATAAATTAATATATATTATGTTAAATAAGCCAAAACATTACGAAGCTACATTAAGCACTACCGTTGATAAAAGTGTTTTGGATTTGATACCGGTTAATACTAGAATCTTTCCTGTTGGAAGATTAGATAAAAATACAACAGGTCTGCTTTTGTTAACTAACGATGGAGATTTTTCTAACAAGATAACACATCCGCGTTATGAAAAAGAAAAAACATACTTTGTAAAATTAGACAAAAAGATTACTGATAAAGATATTGCGCAACTTCAAGAAGGACTATACATGCAAGATGTAAAGGTCAAAGCGAAAGTTAAAATATATCATAGAGATCAATTAGAAGTCACAATTCATGAAGGTAAGAAGTGGATTATTAAGAGAATGTTCTTTAAGTTAGGATATTATGTTACAGATCTTTCTAGAACAAGAATCGGAAACCTGAAGATGGATGTTAAGATAGGTAAGTGGAGATTCTTGACGAATAAGGAAGTACAGGATTTGATGAAGTAAAATTCTTTAAAGAATTCTAAAATAAAAAATTAGAAGAATTAATTATCTTCTTCTTCGTGTACTGCTTGAATTGCTTCCTTCAAGGCAACTTTCTCAGGTTCCCAAGTAAGTTTTGCCTGAACACTCTCACGCATTGCCCACAAATAATTATCGTGCTTCTTTGCAGCAGCGTAATTCTTTACAGGAATATTCATTGAAGCATTTACTAAATATACTTCGAATAAATGTGTATCTTGACCATCTTGGAATGCTTGAGTGCTGTTTAATTTCTTTACTAATCTAGATTTGCTTATTCCTACTTGACTATCTACTAATCTTGCAACTGCTTGTTGCTCTGTTTCCCCTTCATGAATTAATGTTTTTGGGAACTCCCAACCGTGCCAGCCTTCGACTCTTCGTAAGATTAAGAAGAACATTTCTCCATTATTATCATAAATTATAACTTGTACGCCTTTCATTTCCATATAATCACCTTGAATTATTACTTTTACAAAGTAGTCTCTAAAGTTCTTTTTTATATAGTTTATGATTATTAATCGATTCGGAACAGATTAGAAATATATATCGAAAAATCATAGAAAACACAAATAAAAAAAGTAAGAAAAATAATTACAAAAAACGCTCAAAAAAACACGTATTTTTAGTACTCAAAATAAGTCACTTTAGAGTAATGTTCCATATTCAGAGAAGGGGTTATCCAGAGATACCTTTTCGTATACTCGATTTGAAATCATCGTTTCTAGGCCCTAGAAACATCAAATTCAGTAAAAACTGAATCTCCACAGGAAACAAAGGTTGTCACCGGTGCAGGGACGACAAACCCTTATTTCCGATGGACAGAATAGGACTCGAGCACAAACAATAGCATTTATAAATGAATGTTGATTTCCTTTATAAATAAAACATATATAAAGTACTCAAAAAGTACTAAAAATTATTGTTAAATGTTTAGGGGGTCCACGAAAATGGCTAAAAAACCAGTTAAAAAAGCAAAAGCTAAAGTTGATGAACCACATACAGAGAAACCAGTTCTAGAAATAGTAAATATTGTTGTAAGTTCTTCATTAGAACACACTATACCATTAGAAAAAATGGCTGCAACATTAAGTAATACAGAATACAACCCAGAACAATTCCCTGGATTAGTAATTAGAATCAAAGAACCAAAGTCATCCGCATTAATATTCAGCTCAGGAAAAATCGTATGTACTGGAGCAAGAAGCTTACAAAAAGTAGAAGAATCCATACAAAAGATAATTGAGAGCTTACAAAAAATCGGAATAAAGATAACTATCAAACCAAAGATAACAATCCAGAACATGGTTGCATCAGGAAGTATTGGAATGGCTTTAAACTTAAACCAATTAGCAATGAAACTTCCAAACACAGAATATGAACCAGAGCAGTTCCCAGGATTAGTATACAAGCTAATAGAAGCAAAAGCAACATTCTTATTGTTCAGCAATGGTAAAGTAGTATGTACAGGAACAAAGAGTGAAGAAGATGCTAGAATGGCTCTTGATAAGTTAATTGTAATATTAAAGAAATTACAATAAATTTTATTTTTTATATTTATTATATAATCGATTATAAAACAAGGTTGCGGGGGTACAGGGAGTTTAGTCGTGAGGGACTTTCGCAGTTCGAAATGTCGCTCAACCTTTACTAAATTTTTTGTAAAAAATTTATGGAGATTACGGAGCAGATTGAAAAGTTCCATGAATTCTTCGAGGTAGTATACAGCGAACCACTACACGCAGCTATTTCTAAAGGAGAAAGATTCTTAGTAGTAAACTTTAGTGATTTAAGTAAGTATAATATTGAATTAGCTCAAGACTTAATCGAAAACCCTGAAGATGTATTAAGAGCGTGTGAAATTTCTATAGAACAATTCGATTTCCCTAATTCTAAAGAATTTAAAGTAAGATTCAGAAATCTTCCGAAGTCTCAAGAAATCGCAATTAGAAACATCAGAAGCTCACATCTAGGTAAATTTATCCAAATAACAGGATTAATTAGACAAAAAACAGATGTTAGACCTCAAGTTACTAGTGCAAGATTCGAATGTCCTTCTTGTGGAAACACAATGAATGTATTACAATTAGATTCTAAATTTAGAGAACCAACAAATTGTGGTTGTGGAAGAAAAGGAAGATTTAGACTTATAGGAAAAGAAATGATTGATGCACAGAAGATTGTTGTAGAAGAATCTTCAGATGATATCGAAGGAAGCGAGCAACCAAAACGTATGGATGTATTCCTAAAAAGTGATTTAGTAAGTCCTATGTCTGAAAAGAGAACAAATCCTGGAAGTAAAAATATTGTTTCAGGAGTACTAAAAGAAGTTCCAATACTTGCAAAGGACGGCGGAAAACTAACCAGATTCGATTTAATGATTGAGGCTAACTATATTGAATCCGTTGCTGAAGATTTCACAGAATTGAATATTACAGAAGAAGAGATTAGAGAAATAAAAGAATTAGCTGAAGATCCAAAACTATACAAAAAAATAGTTGGAAGCATTGCTCCATCGATATATGGTCACGATAAAGTAAAAGAAGCTTTAGTGTTACAAATATTTGGTGGAGTAAGAAAAAAGAAGGATGATGGTTCGATAAGTAGAGGAGATATTCACGTATTACTTATCGGAGATCCAGGATCAGGTAAAAGTCAGATGCTTAAAAGAATAAGTATTGTCGCTCCAAAATCTAGATTTGTATCAGGAAAAGGTGCGAGTGCTGCAGGACTTACTGCAACAGTTGTTAAAGATGAATTCTTAAGAGGATATGCTCTTGAAGCAGGAGCTTTAGTATTAACTAATAGAGGAATCTGTTGTATTGATGAGTTAGATAAAATGACTAAAGAAGATACTAGCGCAATGCACGAAGCTCTTGAACAGCAGACCATCAGTATTAACAAAGCAAACATCTCTGCAACATTACGTGCAGAAACTACTGTTTTAGCAGCAGCAAATCCTAAGTTCGGAAGATTCGACCCATACGAATTAATTCCTAAACAAATAGAATTACCTTCAACATTAATTAATAGATTCGACCTAATATTCCCTATCAGAGATTTACCGAATAAAGCCAAGGATGAAAAAACGGCAGATTTCATATTACAATTACACAAGAAATCGAGTGGAGGAGCCGCTGAATTAAGAACAGAATTCCTAAAAAAATATATTGCGTATGCAAAACAAAATTATAATCCTCAACTTACTGATGAAGCATTAGAAGAAATTAAGGAATATTATGTAAAGATGAGAAGTACTGGAGATGAAGAAGGCGCATACAAAGCAATTCCTATCTCCGCAAGACAATTAGAAGCATTGATTAGACTTAGCGAAGCTAGTGCAAGAGTAAGATTAAGCACTAAAGTTCTCAAAAGTGATGCTCGTAGAGCAATAGAATTAGTACACTTCTGTTTAATGCAGATTGGTGTAGATCCTGAAACGGGAAAGATAGACATTGATAGAATCTCTACAGGTGTATCTGCTTCACAAAGAAGTCACATTTCTGTAGTCAAAGAAATCATAAAAGAATTAGAAGGATTAATTGGAAAACAAGTTCCAGTAGATGATATTTTAATGAAAGCAAAAGAAAAGGGTATGGATCCAGAAAAAGCAGAAGATATAATTGATGTCTTAAAAAAAGAAGGAGTAATATTCACGCCTAGAGCAGGGTTTATTAGTAGAATCTAATTAAAGACAGAATGAGTTAAGAACATGGCCGAACAAGAGATTAAGAGACAAACCGCGTACAAATGCACTATTGTCACATTAAATAATGGAGTGTTCGTAAAAAAGCAAGGTTGGGAATCGAGTTATTTAATGACAGAGTATGGCGATTTTTCTAGAGTGAACATTGTTGCTGTTGTTGTAGGAAAAGATGCTAATAGTTTAACACTAGATGATGGTACAGGACAAATAAGCGGGAGACTATTTGAGAGAGCGGAACAGTTAGAAAATATTGCAGTAGGAAATATTGTTTTAGTTGTAGCTAGACCTAGAGAGTTTAATAATAAAACATATCTAACACTAGAGATAATTAAGAAAATAGAACAAGAATGGATCACATACCGTAAAAAAGAATTAAGTTTACTAAAAAAAATAAGAGAATTACAAGAACTTCCTAAAATAGAGAAGAAAAGTTTAGAGCCCGAAATAATTGTTAGTACAGGCACACTAAGTTCTAAAGAGAAAATAGCTAAACTAATAAAAGAATTAGATCGTGGAGACGGCGCAAGTATTGATGATGTGATGAGATTGTCTAAAGTCACTAATGGTGAAGAATTAATTAGTGATATGATGATGCGTGGAGAAATCTACGAAGCTAAAGCAGGACATATCAAGATGATGTAGAAAGATAAAACAAGCATTATCTAAAAAACATAATTATTATTATACTCGAGAGGGAAAAATGGATGAATTTGAAAAAGAAAACAAAGAATTACATGCAGTTGAAAGAGATCTTCATAAAAAATTCAAAAATAAAGGTTTAACTAAACAACAAATAGAATTTAAAATGATGCAATTAGATGTCGAATTCTTAATACACGTTTACGTAAACGGCGATTCTAAAGACAATATCGCATCAATAAAAAAAAGATTAAGATTCTATACAGACACATTAAAAATGCATGGCGCTGAAGAATAAATTTTTATTATTTTTTACCAGACTTAAGCCATTCCGCAAGAGAATAAACCTAAACAAGATTTATAGAATGATTTATCGAAACTTAATGCTGGCGTAATAAATACTTCTATTAGTGCCGCAATGAATAATATGCCTATTGCTAACATCAATAAATCTGCACTATCGAGTAAAATGTGTTCGAACTTTCTTGAAGTAAATTCGTGATTAATAACAGCAATACTAATTATTCCTCCTGCTAGCGCGGCAACAAAGTACGCTAATATTTCGGGTATACCGTGTATTGAATATCTTAATAATCCTGAAGACACAGCACAGAATGTTGTTCCGACAGTCGGACCACACGCACTATTAATTAAGGCCTGTATACTTGTTCTAATAAACGATCCTATGGCTGTGCCAACAATAGATGCATTCCATATTAAAATAAATATGGCTCCGGCACCGTACATAAATGAGAACAACACACAAAACAAGAGAACTTTAACGTTGTTTAAAAATATCCTAGTAAATACTGCTGTAGGATTAGTAACATTACCTGTTGTTTCTATTACTCTCGCATTTATGGAACTAATTGTAGATGATTGAGCGTGAAATAATGTGTTAACCATATCTTGAGATAAAATAATATACCAAAAAGCAAAACATAGCGTTACGCCGATAAAAAGATACATGAAGGCTTTAAGGGCTTTAGAATGCTCTTTTAACAAAGCCTTTTCTTCAACATCTGTCAAATCTTTTTGCTCCTCCATCTTCATTAATTTATACACTGTAGGAGTTGCAGCAAGCGTAGTTAAAAAAATCATAAAAATACTACTGTATGCTTCGAATATATAGAAACTTAGAAACATTGCTAGAGTAGCATATAAAAATCCTAGAAGTATCATTAGTGCCGGTCTATTCTCTGCACCTTCTGGACTAAGAATATTTTCTAAAACCATAAACACCTCTAATAGACAACCACTAACAGACAATGATATTGTCGAGAAACATATTTATAAATGTTATCATGAATGTTTTAAAACTAGAGGAGAATACTCAGAACATATAGTGATAAAATTTATAAGCCAACCAGGATTCTCATGATAATGGATTATGAAGCAATGTTACAACGCGGAAAGGAAAGATTACCTGAAACAGTTGTAGCTACAGAAAGATTTGTTGTTCCAAAAATAACAGGACATTTAGAGGGAAACAAAACCGTAGTTAGTAATTTTCCACAAATAGCAAGCACAATTAGAAGAAATCCTGAACACTTATTGAAATATATTAATAGAGAAACTGCAGCTAGAGGAGAAATCAAAAAACAATTATTAATATTTAATACAAAATTACCTTCTTCAAAGATTAATGAAAAAATTCAACAATACGTTGATGAGTTCGTAATATGTAAAGAATGTGGAAAGCCCGACACTAAATTAAGTAAAGAAGGTGTAATAACTTTCATGAGATGTCAAGCATGTGGTGCTAAACATTCAGTTAATTCTAAGATATAGAGAAAATAACTTTTTAAGGCTAAAATCTAACCGAACCACTTTCCTAATCCTTCTTGTCTCTCTTCTTCTTTTCCGAAGTATTCTTCAATACGTCTTTTTGTTAATTCTATTGTTTGAGAAAGATAAGCTGGAATACGGTATTTCTCTCCAAGACTTATTGTCGGTTGAAGATATTTTACTATGCTTCCTTCAGAAATTGTGAAAATTATTTTACCTGTATTACACTTAAGACACTTGCCTGCTAATGGAGGTCTACGATATTTTGCATTACAACTACCGCATCTAAACTGTTGTGTACTAAACTTTCTTAAATTACCTTTAATATCTCTAATAAAATGTTTTTCAATAACTAATCTTGCAACATCTCCAGTATCTACTGCCCTAATTTTTGTTGCTAGATCCATTTGTCCGAATAATTTCTCTTCCATAGATGGCAATAATTTATACTCAGAACATAATACTCCTGCATTAATGTCGTCAGTGTCGTGAGTGAAACCCATCCCTTCATATTGTTCTGGAGTTCCAATAAATTTACCCATTTGTCTAATCTTTACAGTTCCTGCAGGCTTATATTCAGCACATGCTTGATAAAATTCTAGAGGATATCTCCAACCTATATCTAGATCAAACACCATATCATCTACTTCTGCAGGATTTAGAATGTATGTTAATACTAACGGAGCATCCATTGTTGCTCCTCTTTTATCTGAAAGATATTGTTTAGAAAAGTTTAGTAAGCCATCCATTAATAAAAATATACAAGACTCATCTCCATCAGCATCTCTACGCATTGCTGCATGA
>JANNSE010000040.1:0-14509 GCA_031402215.1 Candidatus Woesearchaeota archaeon
GAGGCGGAGGAGGTGGCGGTAGCTCGTCTAGTTCTTCAGAGGCGTCGAAAGACTTTGCTGTATTAAAAGAAGGAGAGAATAATATGAGCGTGTCTAGCTCAACCATACCTGTATCTCAACTTAGCGTAAATATGTCTTCAGAACAATATAATGGTACATTGAAAGTTAGTGTCGTTAATGAATCTATACCTGAGCCAATTAATAGTAGTATTTTATCTTATTTAGAGATTGATTTATTGAATGTTCAAGAAGAAGATATCGTCGGCACAAAAATATATTTCACAGTCACAAAAAATTGGTTGAACGATACGGGTTTATTAAAAGAAAATATTATCATGCTGAGATATAATGAAACTACAACCATATGGGATAGTTTGCCAACCGAAATACTTAATGAAAACAATTTGTATGTATATTATCTTGCTAATAGTCCTGCAATGGGATTATTTGCTATAGGAAATAATAGTATAATTGAGCAACAACTCGCCAGATTAAATGAGTTAAATGCATCTGAATCTAATATTTCTAATCAAATGAATTGGTCAGGCATTGGTAATGGAACAGTTTCTTTTGGGCGAGGAGATGCATTACGCACCCTTTCAGATGATGAAGAAAATAATGCTACAGGAATTTATAAAATCATTAACGGTATAAAGAATATATTAAATAATTCTCCAAAGGAAGGTGGAGCCAATATTTGGGTTGTATGGGTATTGTCCGGAACATTCATATTAATATTTGTTGCATTAATGTCTTTCAGAGGATTTGGTAAGGGTATGGATATTAAACGTTATGAGAATGAATTAGTACTTGCGACAAATCAAGAATTTAAACGTGCAGATAAAGAATTGGCGAAAAAAGTTTCTAAGATTCCTGAAGATTTGGAAAAGATAAGTGAGGAAGTCTCTAAAAAATTCGCGGAAGAACTTTCTAAGTCAGCAAATAGACAACCTAAGCCACCCGAAGTTAAGAAACCTGAGATTGTTAAACCTTCTTCTCCTGATTCAAAAGATAATGTTATCCTAGATTTTGGAAAAAAATAAATAAAGAATTAAAATAAAAAATAAATTTTTGATAATTGATTTACAATTCTATATTCTGTTCACCAAACGACAAGTGCTTAACATTATGTGCGCTTATTATATCGTGTTGGATGCTCTTGAATTTCTCGTCAATTACTAATTTCTTGACTTCATCCTTTAAACTCTTTCCAGCATCTTTCTTGCTCTTCCAAATATAGCTGTTTAATGTTGATATGTCTTCAGTACTCAAGTTAACGCCTTCATGTATCTTCCATTGTTGTACGAACGGTTCAAAGTGTACGTCTTTGTGTCTCAATTCCTTGTAGACTTTGTATGTTATTAATGGTAATACTGGAGCCATCATCTTCAATAGTGCATCCATTACATGATTTAATGTAAATATTGCTGCATGTTGTTGTTCTTTGCTATATTCGTTGCCTTGGTTGTATGCTCTATTCTTTACTAATTCTAGATACTGTGATGCAAATTCTTCCCATATAAAATGTCTGATGCTCACTATCGGATTATGGAAATCATAGTGTGGATATTGTTCATGACATTCTATAACTAATAGATTTGCTTCATTTAATATCCATTTATCTAACTCTGTAAAGTGTGGCTCTGCTTCTGCCATAGTCTTGAATTCAGATTCTTTGAACATTGAAATGAATTTTGCTACATTCCATAATTTGCTTATTGTTTTTCCTGAGCCTTCAATTCTTTCGAATGAACATCTGAAGTCAGTTCTTTCTAAGTTTCCTTCAAGAGCCGCCCATAATCTGAATGGTTCTGCACCATATTTTTCTAGAATGTCTTTTGGATCAATACCGTTTCCTGCAGATTTAGACATCTTCTTTCCGTTCTCATCTACAATGTGATAATTAATCCATACATCATCAAATATACAATGACCTGTCAATAAGTAATCCTTCAATAAAGTGTAATATAGCCATGTTCTTGTTATCTCTTTACCTTGCGGTCTTAATGAACAAGTTGGATTGTGTTTGAAGAATTCTAAATCACGAGAATATTTCAATATGTATAATGGGCTGATTGATGAATCAAACCATGTATCAAATACTCTTTCTTCTCCTCTAAATCCAGATGAACCACATTGTGGACATTCTGCTAATGGACACTTATCTTTCCATGGTTGATGATATATTCCAGTACCCTTTTCTGGAATGTATGTATAATTACAATCTTGACAATACCATAATGGAATTTCAGTTGCATAGAATCTTCTTCTAGAGATTGGCCAATCAATACTTACACTGTTTATCCAATCAATTAGAATCTTTCTTGATTCTGGTGCGTAAAAGTTTGGCTTGTCTGCAATTTTTAGCATTTCAGCTCTATAGTCTAATTGTTTTAAGTAGAATTCTTTCATTCCAATAAATTCAATAGGATCTTTACTTCTTTCACATATTGGAGTTCTATGTTTTATTCTAGTCTGTTTTACTACAAGATCTCTACTCTTCATTTCATCGATTATTGCTCTTTGTGCTTCTCTAGCAGGTAATCCTTTGAATTGTCCAGCATGCTCGTTTAATGTACCGTCTTTGTTTATTGCAATAGTTGCCTTTAATCCGTTGTCTCTAAAGAATCTTATATCGGTTACATCTCCGAAACTACACATCATCATTAATCCTGTTCCCTTATCCATTTGTGCAACAGGATCTGCTCTTATTGGAACAACTTTCTCAAATATTGGTGTGATAGCGTTTTTTCCTTCTAAATATTTGTATCTATCATCTTCTGGATTGTAACATATCATTTCACAAGTACAGATTAATTCCGGTCTTGTAGTTCCTATGATTATGTTTTCTCCAGTCTCTTTTACTTTGAATTTTATATCATTAAAGAATGCAGGTAATTCTGCGTAATCTATTTCTGCATCTGCTATTGTTGTTTGACAACCAGGACACCAGTTATTTGTTCTATCATCCTCGTATACTAATCCTTTGTGCCATAAATCTATGAATGTGTCTTGAGTTAATGAACGATAATCTGGACTATCTGTTTCATATACTTCTCCAATTCCATTTCCTTTTTCCCAAGAATTAAATCCGATTCCTAGTCTCAAGAATGAACTTACTGATTCTAACGAACATTCTTCAAGCATTTGTCTACATTTTTCTATGAATACATTTCTATCGGTATTAGTAACTTTTATTCCATACTTCTTTTCTGCAGCCATTTCAATTGGCAAACCATTTCTATCAAGGCCTAATGGGAATAATATTTCTCTTCCCATCATTCTATGGAATCTTGCGAACATATCCATAAATACATATGTTGTTGCTTGACCAATATGTACTGGAGTATTAATGTAAGGTGGAGGAGTATCTATGCTGTAAACTTTTTTGCTAGAACTTTTGTTGAACTTGTAACGTTCAGTGTCTTTCCACTCAGAATAAACTTCTTTCTCAATCTCTTTAGTCCAATTCTTCTCAGATAAAACCATTTTAACCTTCCATACATTTCAGACATAATGTGATTTATCCAGAAGAATACCGGATAATAATGTCCATAGTACATTAATAGAAATCAGACGGGGGTATTTAAAGTTTTTTGTTTATTATATTCTTAAGTATTCTAACCCCATTCAATCTAAACATAACCTATATAAATGCCATTTACCATACCGTTATTAGAGTTCCTGACTTAAGGCTCTAGAATAATGATTGTGTTTATTGGAGGAGATATTATGAAAAAAATATTATCGATGTTATTGCTTTTGTCTTTTGTGTTGGTTTTTGCCACAGCATCTGTTATTGCGCCAAACACTGAAGTGATTGACGATTTGAACGACGACAATTCAGCCGATGATTTAAATGACGATTTAAACGACGACAATTCAACCGATGATTTAAATGATGATAATAATCGTAATTCTAACAATATCGTAGTTCCTACTCCTCCTAAACCCGTAGTTACTTCATCTAGAACTGTCGTTTCTCCAGGTCCAACAGGAATTGCTGTAGGCCAAGTATGTGATATGTCTAAAGAACACAATGAAGAAATGATGAAACTAAAGAGAGAGTACGTGCTTAAATTAGAGTCTAACGAAATTGAAGATGCTAAGGAATTGAGAGAAAAAATGAATATGTTAGATAATAGGATTAGACAAGATAGAGATGCTTGTATGTCTAGAACAGTTCCTGGATTAAAGAATAATACTAATGCAAGGATTTGTGCCATTCCTCCTGAATTATTTGATAATTTAGAGAGAGCTAGAGCAAAAGCTGCAGAATTCAGAAAAGGAAATTCGACTGTTCCTAAAGATTTAATGGAAAAGATGGATGAATTACAGTCGAAAATTGCTGAACATAAGGCTAGATGTAATGCATTGAATGTTACAAAAGAAGTACACACTGAAGACGTTACTAACTACTATAAACAAAAATTGAATGAAGCAATGAAGACACAAGACCCTGAAACTAAACTTCAAAGTCTTAAGGAGTTGCGCAGAGAAATTGACGAAACAATTAAGAACATGATTGAGGAAAAGAAAGAATTAAAGTTCGATGACATGAAGGATATGGCTGATAATATTCGCTTTAGACCTGGAAATGTTAGCATCGGCGATTCCTCAACAAAGGGTAAGGATTTTAAGTTAGGTTTTGAATTTGAGGGATCAAATGTTACTATAACTCCGACAGATGTAGCAGTAATATTAAATCATAAGGGATTGAATGTGACTGCTGAGGACATTACTGTTGATGAAAATGGTATATATGTTGAAGGTGTTTTAGTAAAATCTTTACCAAGCGCAGTGTTCGAGCATAATAAAAATCTTGAGCGTAACGCCGAGCGTGTAATTTCTATGAAATTAGAGAAATCTGATGATGATAGAGCAGTCTATAATGTTGAGTATAAGGCTAAGAAGAGAATATTAGGATTTATACCTGCAAACGCGAAACAAACAATGATTGTAGATGCTAATGGTTCACAGATGATCTCTGAGAAGAAACCTTGGTGGAATGCTATAAGCACTGACGTAAAAGAAGAACCTGCTACCGAGACACTAACCGAACCTGTAACAGAATAAACTGCAATAATGCAGTATTTTTATTTTTTTATTCTACTTCTTCAACGCTGCCTTATACTTCTTTTCAACTTCAGTCCAATTGATTATTTTAAAGAAGTTTTCAACTTGGTATTTTACTTTATTCTCTCACCGGTTGGAATGACGTCTTCCACCAATAAATAACAGTTATTATTAGATTTTACTATTCTTCCTGTGATTGTATAATACCTATTTGCCTCATAAATTTTGTTGGAACTTATTTCAAAATGTATAAAATATCCGTCTGAACTAGCTAATCCTGAATATATTGAATGACCGTTGTACGCGCAGTTATCCATTTTATCTGTGGCTTTTCCATAAACAGTAACTACTTGATTTTCATATGTTTGAGGATTTAATGTCAAATCCCTTATCGATAATTTAGAGCTATTAAACATGTGACCTAAATCGAAATAGTTATATGCTCCTATTGCTGCTAATACAATGAACGCTACTATCAATATTTCTTTAAAGTTAGGCATGGTTTTAGCTAGGTATGTTGTTATTTAAATTTTCTCCTTTTTAGCACTCACTGGACATTCTCACCTAAAATATTTAAAGTATCGTCGATTTCTTTCTGAAAAAGAGTCCACGCAAAACGCTTCACAAAAATCTTTCCCTCTTCGAGGTCGTAAACTAAAGATTTTTTGTGCGTTTCGCTCAAAGTCCTCTTTTTCTACGTCCAAAGCTTAGTATAATAGAAACTTTGGAGGTGTTGAAGATGTTAAGACAAAATAGAACATTAAATTATTGTCCAGAATTATTCTATATACTAGGTGCTATGTTAGGTGATGGATGTATTTATAGATGGAAAAACGATTATCAAGTATCAATAGTTGGAGAAGAAGAGTTTACGCAAAAATGTGCTAATAAATTATCAGTAATTACTGATAAGCATTTAAACATTCATAAGCATCCTTTTAGAAATTTCTGGTGGGTGAAGATTTCACATCATGACTTGTTTGTTCTTTTTGAAAAGGTTAGAGGTGATTTGGCTTACCTACACAACTTTATGAACGAATCTGATTATCATTCCAATTCTTTGGCTTTTATAGAGGGTTTCTTTGATGCAGAAGGTTGTATAAAGATAATTAAAGAACAAGTTAGGAAGACTCCTAAGATTTGTTTGGACATTACTAATACTAACTTTAAGTTTTTAGAAGTAGTTAGACTTTTATTATTAGAACAATTACAAATAGAGTCTAGATATTCATTTCAGATGCCTCACAATAAAAGTAAACAAATAGCATATCATCTTAGAATATACAGGAAAGCTTATATTAGAAAATTCTTGGATAATATACAAACTATAAAATTAAAAGAAGAAAAGAAAATTTATGTAAAGAATTGGTTAACTAGAGAATGATTTTCCCTTTAGACCATCTTTGTACAATTTATTGACCGCGTCCCAGTTTATGATATGGAAAAATGCTTCCAAATATTCTGGCTTTCTGTTTTGGTATTTGAGGTACATACTATGTTCCCACATATCGACGGTCAGTATAGGTATTTTTCCAATACTTAATGGACTATCTTGATTTGGTAGATTAATTATCTCTAGCTTTCCATTTGATAACACTAACCAAGTCCATCCAGACCCGAAGAGTTTTAATGCACTATCAATAAATTGTTTCTTAAAGTTATCAAAGTTACCGAATTCTTTGTCGATTACTACTCCGATTTCTTTTGACATTTTTACGTCCTTCTTTAAAGTAGTCCAGAACAAAGTATGATTATACGTTCCACCACCATGATTCTTGATGGCATTTCTTCCTACTTCTGGAATCTTATTCAAATCCTTCAATAATTCTTCTATTTGTAGTTCTTGTAATTCAGGATACGGTTCTAGCGCAGCATTCAACTTATCTACATAAGTTTGATGATGTTTATCGTGATGTATTTTCACAGTTAATTCATCCATGTATGGCTCTAACGCGTTATATTCGTATGGTAACTTTGGTAATTCATGTTTCATATTAATCAATCCTCCTAGAATATCTCTTTGAGCAATATTGGTATATTTGCAGTTTTTCCTTCTTCGTAATGTCCTTTGTTTTTTTGAATTATTATCTTTGATCCGAGTTTTTCTTTGAATGCATCAACATTTTTTATTGAAACAAAAGGATCATTAGTGGAAAATATTGCTGTTGATGTTTTCATCTTTGATTTTACTTTCTTAAAATCTATTTTTGTTTCCAGCCAAGGTTTTGCTATCTCGTAACTCTCTGTTTCATCTATGGCCGCATCCATTAATGTGAGCCACGGTGCGACAAATATTACTTTGCTAACTATTTTTGCCTCAGGAGTTTCAAGATATCTCATTATTGTCTGACATCCAATACTATGTCCTATAATGACTGTATCTTTGTCGGAATCTTTTGCTATCTCTGAAAGTCTCTTTACCCAAGGTTTGATTTTTGGATTAGCAGGATTTGGCATAATCGGTTTAATGACTTTAAAGCCTTTTTTCTTTAATTCAGCTTCGAGCCACACAAACCATCCAATCTTTGGATTGCCGTCCCATCCATGAATTATTATAGCGGTTTTTTGTTTCACTTCAACCCTTCATAATACTTCTTCATCAACATTGCATCTTCCTCAATATTTGGCGATTCGTTTATGACTGCGCCTTTGATTTTGAATTCTTTCCAAACTTTCAATAAATCTCTCCAGTTGAAATCTGATTCTTCTAAAAACAAGTGATTCTTTTCACCTTTTGGTCCATAATTGATTCCGGACATGTGAATATGCATGTTGTCAAGTCCTCTTCTTCCAAGGCCTTTTTCGACCATTGTTAAGACTTCTCTGAATTCTTCAGTTGTATTATATTTTCCATTCGAACGCGCGTGTAAGTGTGCGAAATCTATGCATGGTAATACTTGTTCGATTTCTTGTGATAATTGTATGATTTCTTTTATGTTTCCAAATTGTGTTTCTTTTCCAGTTGTTTCCGGTCTAAGCCATATCTTGTTTCCAGAATCTTCAAGTTCAGAAACTAAATCTTTCATCTGTTCTTTTACTCTATCATAAACGATTGATTTATCGTCTTTTAAGTAGAATGCTGCATGAAATGTCATAGACCAAGCTCCAGCCATTCGTGCCATTGTTGCGCCTTCAAGTATTCTACGTTTGCTTGCAATAATTGTATCTTTGTCTGCGGCGTTTAAGTTAATGAAATATGATCCGTGGCATGTTAATATTACTTCTTGGTCTTTATTTATCTCGAGTATTTCTTTAGCGCTAGCAGCATTAAGATTAACATTTCTTACAAACTCTAATTCCATCGCATTCAATCCAAGTTTGTGTAATTGTGGTATCGCATTCTGTGTTTTTCTAGGAATTGTCGACATTGGTATGCCTGGTGTTCCAAAATGTAGTTTGTCTGGATTCTTTATTTTGATGTGAGATAAATCAATAGTCATTCTTCGCCTTAAGCTTCCACTTTCTTCTCATGTTTTGCTTCGTACTCTTCGATTGCTTTCTTTACTGCCTCATTTGATAATACTGAGCAGTGTAATTTGATTGCTGGAAGCTCTCCTAATTCGTTTACAATATCTTGTTTTGTTAAATTTTTCGCTTCCGCAATATTTTTACCCATTAACAATTCTGTTGTTACTGAACTGCAAGCTATTGCTGACACACATCCAAATGTTTTGAATTTTATATCTTCGATTATTTTAGTCTCTGGATTAATCTTCATTGTGACTTTCATCATGTCTCCACATTGTGGATTACCAACTTCTCCCATTGCATCAGGATTCTTAATTTCTCCCATATTTTTTGGTTTCTTGAAATGTGCCATTACTTTTTCCGTGTACATTTTATTCCTCCTTAATCTCGTGATCGTGATGATCATCATATTCTATTATATCATACTTTTTGCCTTCATGTAGTGCGCTGAATTTTCTCAACTTCTTAACGATACTAGCAACAGTTTTGATTGTATAGTCAATTTCTTTTTCAGTCGTATATTTTGATAATGTAAATCTTATTGCTCCATGAATTATTTCGTGTCTTAACTTGATTGCTCTAAGTACATGGCTTGGTTCAAGACTATTAGAAGAGCATGCTGATCCTGTTGAGACGCATATTCCTTTGTCGCTCAAATGCATTAATATTCCTTCTCCTTCAATAAATTCGAATCCGACATTTGCATTATTGCATAACCTATGTTCTCTTGAACCATTAAGTTTTGATTTTGGAATTTTAGTGAGTCCGTCGATTAATTTATCTCTAAGCCTTGTCATCTTTTCTACATCTTCATGCTTTGAGATTTCTAAAGCTTTAACAAATCCTACAATTCCTGGAATGTTTTCTGTTCCAGGTCTCTTCTTATATTCGTGGGAACCGCCGTATGTAATTGCTTTGATTGGAGTTCTTTTCTTTACATATAATACTCCAACACCTTTTGGTCCGTGAATCTTATGTGCAGAAAATGATATTAAATCAACGTTTATTGTTTGAACATCTATTTTGACTTTAGTTAATGTTTGAACTGCATCCGAGTGGAATAAGATTTTGTGTTCTTTTGCAATTTCTCCAATTTCTTTAATTGGTTGAATTGTTCCAATCTCATTATTTGCATGCATTATTGAAATTAATTTAGTGTAAGGTTTTATTGAGGACTTTAATTGATTTAAATCTATTAATCCGTCTTCGTCTACATCAAGATATGTTACTTCAACACCTTCGCCTTCTAGAATCTTACACGTATTTAGAATAGCCGGATGCTCTATGCTAGATGTAATTATGTGAATTTGCTTCTCATCATTTGCTTTACAATATTTTACTACGCCCATCAATGCTATATTGTCTGATTCTGTTCCGCCTGATGTGAATATGATCTCTTCCGGAAGCGCATTTATGTATTCAGCAAACTTCTTTCTTGCTTCGCTTAAGGCCTTTTGTGCATCTGAGCCCGCATAATGTAATGACGATGCATTACCGTAATCTTTTGTGAAATATGGAAGCATAGCTTTGACTACTGCTTTATCTGTCATTGTTGTTGCGCCATTGTCTAAATATATCTTCATTTTGCATCTCTTATTATTTCAACTACGGCAACAGTCTTGTTGTTGCTATCTTTTATTGGTTGAGTTGTTATTTTGACTTTCTTTTTTGACCAATTCTTTATTGTTGAAGCAGAGTTTCCTGTTTTGAATGTTTTTTCTACAGCACAATCTTTGCATCTCTTGTCGCCTGAAGTGCAACACTTACTGTCTTTATTATTGCTCCAAAGCAATTTATTTTTATCTTGAATATTTATGTGCCCATCCATGTGTTGTAATATGCTTTTCATATTGTTTGATATATCGTCGTTATTCTTCAACGCACTTAGGAACGGACTCTTTGATATCTTCCAAACTTTAGACTTTCCAATAGTTCTATATTCTACCAATCCTTTACTCTTGAGCATCTCTAAACGTTTTGCAGCAGTGTGCCTATCTGCCTTTATGCTGTTTGCTATCTCATTTATTGTGATATCTTCTTCTTTGTCTTTCAACAAGTTTAGTATCTTATGCTCTATAATATCCATGTGTTTATGGAGAATTCTAGAATTTATAAATCTTTTTAATGGTAACCATTAACGGTTACCTATGACGCACTTTTTTAATTTTTATATGACATTCCCCTTCCAGGATTAGAATTATAGCTTATAGCTGGTTGTTTTGCAATTTTACTATTATAATCATCACTACCTTCACTGCTCTCTCTTCCATACTCATCTTTTCCTTGATTCTTATTGTAGGGATTTAATTCCTTCATTTTAAGGCTAGGATCACTCGATTCTTGTACTCTGTCGTTTTTTATATCTATCTCGAATTCTGCTCCACAATTACATGCGCCTTTGAACATCTTTCTTTTTGCGTCATACTGTATCACTTGAGGTTCTTCGAATTTAGCGTGACTTGTACTATGTTTATTGACTTGAGCCTCGAATTCTGATAAATCTTCTTTAAATAATGGAGCAATATGTGCATCTTTATGTTTATTTTTGTGTAAATTCCATGCACCAGAATCTTCTATCATGCCGAGTAACATCATCTTAAGTTCTTGTTCAGACATATCTATTCTATCATTAATATGTCCGTCCGCTTTTGCATCTGTAAAGAATGTCATTCACACCTCGTTATTAAAATGGTTCAAGAATCTAAATATATAAATTTAATGAATGTAATACTAATATAATTAGAATGATAAATAAAATTTATTTCTGCGGGTTATAAAACATTTTTATCATAAATGGGATATCTTCTGGATGTCTGTCTCCTATCGCATAACCAAATAGGATACTTTCTTCATCGGCTGTGAAGACTTTTACTTTGGAAAGATCCCCGTGGAATGATAATGATTGAATCTTGTTTTTTACTAAGCGATCTTTTGGTGTCAGTGAGAAAACTATTTTATCATCAATGTTGTTTGCAATAGTTAATTGTCTTACATATCCACTTGAAATTACTTTAAAAGTTCCATCACCATCGTATTTCATACAATTGTCCGGGGATGTTCTGAATAATTCTAAAGTAACAGGAACAAGGCTAGTGGCTAGATGTGTATCAATTCCTTGTCTAGATTTATTATACTCTTTTTCACCTAAAACAAGGATATCTAGATAGAAATTACGTGAAGTCCTAGGGTCAATTCGGAATGGAGTAATTAACTTTTTTATATATTCTATTTCATATTCCGTTCCTTTATACTCTATGTCTAAGCGCATAGAGCATAGAAATAGATTTATAATTATAAATGTTTCTATTGTAGAATGATAACTCTATTTTCTTTCATTAACAATAAAATCATAGACTTCATCTAGTGTCAATACTTTTTCAGATCCTTCAATCATATTTTTCAATTTGATTTTCTGTTCTTTTAACTCTGTTTCACCGACGAATGCTACGAATGGAATCTTTAATGTGTTTGCATAATCTAAATTCTTAGATATGCCTTTCTCCATTAAGTCTAAGTCTACGTTCAATCCTGCTTCACGCAACGTGGTTGCGATTACAAGAGATTCTTTGAATGTTTGAATTGGAATAATATATAATTCTGTTACCGTCTTCTTTAAGTTCGGATTATTTAATTTTAATGCATCACATATAGGTTCTAGTCCAAAGGATATTCCTATTGCAGGATATTGTCTATTATTTGAAGCATACATTCCAATCATGTTGTCGTATCTTCCGCCACCGCAAATACTTGAAGTAACTTTACTATTTTTTAAGAATCCTTCAAATACTGTTCCAGTATAATATGCAAGTCCTCTAGCAAGAGCAATATTTAGAACTATTTTTCCATGTTCTACGAATTTTAAGTATTCAAATAATTCTTTTAATTCCTTTAAGCCCTCTTTACCTATGTCTGATGTTGCCATAGGTTCAAGTAATTCAAGCATTTCATCATTAGTGCCTCTTGTTGTGAATACCTGTAATAATTTTTCAATAGAATGTTTATCGATGAATTTGTCGACTAGTTCTTTTCTAACTACATCTTCACCATACTTTGCTATTTTATCGATTGTGATTATAACAGTTTCACGCTTCTCTGCCGGTATATTACAGTGGTCCATTAATCCGAATAATAATTTACGATTATTAACCTCCATGTATGCGTCTAATTTTAGTTTCTTGAATGCTTCTAATGATAATAGTAATAATTCTGCTTCTGCTTTTACACTACTTGCGCCTGCTATATCTACATCACATTGCCAGAATTCTCTATATCTACCAAGTTTTATTGGTCCATCTCTAAATACTCTGCCTATCTCGTATCTCTTGAATGGCATCTTTAAATTTGGATTTAATGCAATAAATCTTGAGAATGGTACTGTTAAGTCAAATCTTAATCCTAGTTCTCTATTTCCTTGATCTGTTAATTTGAATATTTCTTTAGCGGCATCACTTTCTGTTCCTGCTGCGAATTTGGCTGTTAATGTATCTAATCTTTCTATAGAAGGTGTTTCTAATGGTGAGTATCCGTAGCTCTCGAATACTTCCTTCAATTCCGAGATTAATTCTTCCCTGATTATCTTATCTTCAGGTGGAAAATCTCTTGTTCCTTTAGCCATCTCAACTGTCATAATATTGTGATAGGACGGTGGTTTAAATAGTTAATTGTATGTCTACTCTAGAGTTGTTCTTACAGAGAAAAGTTTAAATACGCCTCGCGTCTTTCAAGGCTTTTGGGGGATAGATATGTCTTTTAACAGATTAGGAAAAAGAAGTCTTGCATTTATTGTCGCGTTAGCATTCTCTACAAATGTTGCAGGACATTACACTCCGAAAGTTTCGATTAATAAATCTTCTAAATCACTCGAAACAGAATTGTATGGTCTAAATAAAGACTTGTCTGATAAATTGAATTCTGACAATACTTACGTACTTCCTGAAATAACGCCTTTTCCAGATACAACTTTTCACGATAGAAATTTTATTTTAGATCAATATACTAATATTCCTTTTAGGAACAGAAATAAGCCTGTTTATGGAAAATTATTATTTGATAAAGCAGATAATTGTTTTTGTTATGTTTACAAACAGAACGGTAAAAGTTTAGAGGAAGCTTTCTTAAAAGTTCACGAGATACTAGAAAAGAATATTGAAAAGCCTAATCCTAATGAAAAACATCCTATGCAGAAATATATTATTCAGAACGATGCGAGTTTACCGATTGGTGCTCCTAGTGAGCCTCCTGAAGGTGGAGTGCACGCAGTGTCTTCTGGCGTATATTTTTTACTAGATCTAGCATTGTGTTCTAGATGGGGATATTTTATTCATAGAGTTTATAGAGTAAACGGTTATGATGTAGATGCATCATTTAATCAAGAAGGGAATATAGTAAAAATACGTAAACCACTTTCTAATTTAGAACATAAATAGCTATTGTTAATATTGTAGCAAAGCTTACCCACAACAAGTAAGGGATTAACAAATATGCTGCTACTTTTGATTTCTTATAGAATAATATTATCGTCCATAATATGGCTGCCCAAAGTACTATTATTTCTATTAATGCAAGACCTGTTTTTTCAAATCCGAAGAATATTATCGTCCATAATGTGTTTAACAAAAGTTGTGTAGCAAATACTAATTTTGCTCTAATATTAACTTTATTTTTTATTGCTAAGTATAATGAGATTCCCATTAAAACGTATAATGTCGTCCATACTGGCCCAAAAATCCAATTTGGCGGATTAAAACTAGGTTTAGTTAGTTCTGTATACCAGCTTCCTGGTCCTGTTGTTGTGAATAATGCGCCAATAATTCCAGCTAGCAAACAAAGTACAATACAGCCACATATTTTTGCTGCTTCAAGAAATGGTTTATGTTTAACCATATTATTGCTCGGGTACAAGTATATATAAATGTTCTCAGAATCGTCAAAATAATCAACTTTAAATATGCTTTTTAAATCCGAT
>JANNSE010000041.1:0-2222 GCA_031402215.1 Candidatus Woesearchaeota archaeon
CACTTATTTTTTTTAATGCGTCCATAGCTTGTTCTGCACGATACTCTTGAATAAAACCTAAAATTATAGTTAACAAAACTATTGCTAATATGCCATAAAATTCCAAAGTTTCTCCAAAGAAAAAACTTATTACTGCAGCGACTAACAATAATAATATTAAGAAATTTTTAAATTGATTTATTAAAACCTTCAATACAGTATATTTATTTTTTTGTTCTAACTCATTATAACCATTGATAGTTAAGCGAGTCTTTGCTTCCGTTGCTGATAAACCTTTATCACTAGAATTCAATCTAAGGTAGACATCCTTTAAGGATTCATCAAAAAACATTACCCACCTCTTTACTCAAATAAACTATTGTAAATTGTCTATATCATAACCCGAAAGTTTGATTTATAAATATTCTTATTCCATCTGTGACAGTATTGACTGATTGATTTGCTTAGCCATTTGAAGATTTTTTATGACTGTTAATTTTACCGAAATCTTTTTGTTTGCTATACGCGATAAATCTGATAAATCTAAATTCTCCATCGTTTTATTTTTCTTGAAAAAGACATCTAACGCATCCAGTATTTCTTTCGGATAATGTGCCTGAATGATTATATCCCCATATGTACCAACATAATATTCTCTGTCAATTTTTGATGTTGTTGGATATGTATGAACAATTAAACCTACATTCTTGTAGAATTTCCAAACCATTCTATCTAAAGATGTGGCGCCTGTACTTACAGCATATGATTTTATTCCTTTTTGTTTTAGTTGCATCATTAAATTCCTTTCATGATCGGGATAAGTTAGAGCTTCCCACCCGTGTGCTCCCTGCCAACAATTGATGTTATAATCGCCTTTCTTGAAATTTTTAAACCAATCATCGACAACTTGTTCCCAGAACTTCATCATGTCAGCAATAGAATTAAAAGTAAATACTGAAACGTTTCCTTCTATAGAATCGAATTTTTTAGGTGTGTTCTGTTCTGTAGTCAACTCTAGATATAGATTATCAATTGTTTCTTTGGCGTCTTTGACCCAACTCTTATTTATTTGAAAAGAAGTATTCTTCTTTATCAATACGCCATCATCCACCAGTTCTAATATGGCTTTTCTGACTGCCTGAAAAGTTACACTCTTACCATATCTTTTTCGAATAAAATTAGTTAATTCGATAATCTTAAGAGGATATTCATTGACAAGTATAGTAAACACTAAGTTCTTCACATTATCTTTCTTTCCAAAGGGCAAACTTATTTCTAAACTCATTAAACTAAAAAGGTTAATCCTATTTTTAAACCTTTTGGTTTAATTATTGTTGAACCAAACAAATATAATGCCTAGAGTCCTCACTTAGTAGTAAGAACATTAAAAGAGGAAATAAAAATGAACAAAGAGGAAAACTACAATCAACTAGTCGTAATAAGTGGAGCATCAAGAGGCATTGGAAAATATTTTTTACAACACTATTCAGATCGAGAAGACAGTAAAACCATAGGAATATCACGAACTAATAACAATCCACACATAGTTAGTTTAGATTTATATGATGCAAATGCAACAAAACAGTTTATTGAGAATATGCCGCTAGAAGGACTTGAAAGAATGATTTTCATTCATTCCATAGGGATTGATAAATTCGAACCTTATGGCACACCTCATATAGATAAAGATAATGACGGGATTGACGACGAAGTATATGCTACAAATGTGGCCACATTCATGAATATCGCCAAACCATTGATAGAAAAAACATCAAAAAAAGATATTCCATTAAATATAATTAACATAGGAAGTATAAGCGACAAATACAACGTACTGTTTTGGCAATCTTTTTCAAAATCTAAAAATATCGTCAGAGATTACATAAAAACAGATAATCATCAAAACGTGAGAGGTATGTTTCTAAACGTGAGTACAGTATTAGCGGATAACGAACTATATGCAAGAAAGTTGGCAGATACAAAATACTGGATTCCAGTAGATACTCTGATAAAAAACGCTGTGCCATACATAGATAACTTTAACAGCCAAAATATCAAATTTATGGAATTAGATTTTTTCAATCACTCACCCCATTACACTACTGATTACTACACTAATCTTCCAAATCTATACAGAGTTTGGCAAAGAGACATGGGCTTCGGAGACAAAGCCATACCTGAAGGCATAAGAATCTAACTCATAACAATCTTTATATATTCTTACTTTCTAAACAAATATATGC
>JANNSE010000042.1:0-6805 GCA_031402215.1 Candidatus Woesearchaeota archaeon
CAACTAAGACAGTTTTATCGTCTAGAACTTCAACTATTACGCATTTTTTACCAGCATCTCTACCAGCTAATTTTACACATACTCTTCCTATTTCAAACATTTTTTGTCTCCATCTCTACAGAACAGTCCGCGTCGCCGCAAGACATGAGAGATTATTTTTCTGTTTTTTTTAATTTAATTAATAAAAATAATATAAAAAATTTATTCTGTGATTGTAGACTTTATTTTTAGTCTCATACACTTACTACATAATTGTCCTGCAAATGGTCTGTCAGGTCTCTTTTCAGTCTTTGACATTTTAGACATTTTGTATGGTCTTTCACTTGCTACACCATGTAATACTTGCTTACAAACTGCACAATGTGCCTTCTTTGGTTTTCTTTTAGCGTAAACTAACTTTGAACCCTTTGTAGTCTTTACATGTATTCTTCTTAATGTTCTTGATCTTCTACTCGGTCTTGGCATTTTGTACCTCTATAATATGATTTTTATTGATAATATACTTCTCGCACCCTTGAACGTGCTAGATTTCTATTAATAAAAGGAGTTTTAGGGGATTTATAAACATTTTGCTTATGCGAAATGTCCTCGAATGAAATGAGAGAATGTTATTGGTCTAAATAGGATTAAAATAGAAATAAAAAAAGAATCTAATACACATCCAATAACTTTCTACACAATGCAGACAATCCAATGGATAGTATAATATATGTTGCTAACCATCCTGGATACCATCCGAATAGATTAAATCTTTCACCGAATGGTTGAACTGCTTTATTACCGTTTACGATTGCCTTTAATTTACTGTCTTTTATAATTTTTTCTGGGATAGAATATGTTGTAATAGCAACATCTTTTTCACTTATCAATACAGTATGAGTGTATTCTTCCGTGTTATAATCGAATGTCATCTTATGCTCGCCAGCTTCACCTTTGAGTTTCCACACTGCTTTATTGTCGATTATTTCTTGAGTTGCACCATTAACCATTATTAGTTCTGGTGTTGCATTCATGCTAATAGTTCCTTTTGCTCCTTCACCAAATTCTGCTGTTACAGTAAATTCTGTATTCGGTAAAATTGGTAGGAAAGCAATATGCATATTTAACCAAGCGAATATAATTATTATTGGAATGAATGTATATAATGTAGATTTAAATGAAGACTTCATGTAAGTCATATTCAAATCAAGTGCTTTCTTTTGTATAGTCATTAATTTTTTAGTATCTTTAGTTTCACGCATTTCTTTTTGATACTTCTTCAAATCACCTTTGATTTGTTTCATTTCACGTTGATTAGTAGTATATTTATAGACGACAGTAACTAATACGGTAATAAATGCAGAAATAATTAATATTGCCCAAAATGGCGGTAAGCGTAGTGCTTGACCTAACCAAGGATTGAATATCATATCTAAAAATGTCATTGTAAATTCCCCCGTCCCTTTTTTGAAAAAAGTGACGTCAAAAAATGCTGCTAAAGCAGCGACGGCACTTTGATTTATAATAATAAATAAAATTAATTTAATTCTTACCCATGAACTTTCTAATCTCTGCGCGCCTTTTTACAAAAAGTCGCGTCAAAAACAAATAGGTCGCTTACAGCGACTATACTTAGTTTTTTCCCATGAACTTTCTCATCATTGGATTCATATCCATCATGTGTTCACGTGCAATGTTCTCGTATAATTGGTATACAATCATTACTGTTAATAATATTCCAGTTCCTCTAGATAATGCTCCAGAGAGATCTGCAATTGCAGCAATTAATCCGACGGTAATACCGCCCATTATTGTGAGTGGCCAAATGTATCTATCTAAGATTCTTTCTAAAACTCTTTCATCTCGTCTGAATCCAGGAATTTGTAATCCTGATGCCATCATTTGTTTTGCTTGAGAACGTGCATCCATACCTGCAGATTGAACCCAGAATATACTAAATATAACTGAACCAACAACCATGAATAGTATATATACTAATGCATACCAGACATCATTCCAAACCATAGAACCTTTGATGATTTTACTTACTAACTCTTGACCAGAAATCCATAATACAAATCCGGATGTTGGTGTACTACCACTAAATGTTCCAAGAATTGGATGGCCCCATTTTTGTAATAGTGTACCGAATAATTGAACGTTAGCCATTAATGCAGCGACTAAGATTACTGGAATGTTTGAAGTGTACAAGAAATTCAATGGCCATCTTATTCCATGACCTCTTATTCTTCCAAAGCTTAATGGAATTTCAACTTTCATTGCTTGAACATATACTGCAAGTAAGAATACTACTATTGTAGCGATTATTGCTGATATCATAAGCATAGCTGTAGTTGGATCACCATTTGCTAAACTAATAAATAAATTCGGAATCGCACCAGTAACCATTCCTGGAGACGATGGATTTGGTAAAAATGAAAATGCTCTGATGAATACTTGTTGTGCAACACCTGCAGCGATGAATAATGAAATACCAGAACCGAAGCCCCACTTAGTAACAATTTCATCCATAAACATTATTAATATACCGCCTAAGATTAATTGGAATATTAATAATATTTCTAATTGTAAATATAATGGCGTACCAGCGTATGCTGCACTAGGACTTAAACCGCCCATAAATACATATACCGCGCCTTCAAGTATAATAAAGAATATAGCAAATAATTTTTGATATCCTTGGAATTTCTTCTTACCTTCAGGTGTGGTCATTTCGAATTTCCATAGACCAGAACCATTCAATAATTGTAATACAATAGAAGCTGTAACAATAGGGCCGATACCTAAACTAATTATGGAACCGAAACTTGCTCCTAATATAATAGATAAGAATTCGAATTGTTGTAATGCATTATTACCTAAACCAAATAATGGAACCATTCCAAGTATAAAGAATAGAACTAATGTGATTAGTGTCCATTTCAACTTATCTTTGAACGGTAACTTCTTCTGACTTGGTGATGCTACACTCGGTAAATTCTGAATAATTGTATCAAAAAACCCCATATCTTAACCCCTTACCACGATTGAATATGATATACTGAAAAAATAATGTGTTTAAAAAGGTTGCGAAAGAAACTAGCATTATTTAGAACTGGAGTGTTTTTCTAGAAATTCTCTCGGAGTAATTATGCTAATATTAGTATATTTCTTAAATTTTAGTAAATGTTGATCATTGGTTATTATATATTTAACTTTACCCATTATTGCACATTCTAAAATTTTATTATCAGAAGGATCATCTTTGACTACATCGAGTTTTATTTGCGGTTCTACTAATATACTTAACTTAGCTATTCGTTGTATACTATAGAACATTTCAAGATTTTTATCTCTTATCTTATTTTTTATTTCATCGTAGTCTAACACTTGTATATATTCTTCTATTATTTCTTTTGATAATATTAGATTAATGTGTCCTTCTTCTACAAGAGAAAGAATTCTATGTGGGTCTCCTTTCCAGAATGTTGCCGATATTAACACATTCGTATCTAGTGTGATATTCATTTCAATTTTTTCTCCTTTCTCATTTTATGTATTAAATCAACTACGTCAGATTCTTTCATGCTTGTTTTTGCCATTGCATCTCTAAGCGGTTTTGTGACTTCGTCCCAACTCATGTTCTTTGCGCTCCTCATCATAATGGTTTTGTCTTTTACTGTGAAGAAAACTCTTGATCCTTCTTCTAATCCGAGTTCTTCTCTGATGTTGCTTGGTATGCAGATTTGTCCTCTCGCACTGATTGTTCCCATTTCTATTATTTCATCCATAAATATCTCCTCCTAATAAGATTTATCTTATTAGTAAGATGCGTCTTATATTTAAAGTTTACGGGCTCATATGTTACAAATTCAGATTCTTTAATATGTCTTACTTAAGAAATTTCGAAATATTTACGAAATCGGCGTAATATTGTTGTTATCTTCTGATTGTAAAGTATATTTTTACCTATATTATATGCATTAATTTTGAGCGTAAAGTTTATATACTTGTTATTGGTAGAAATTAATATAAATTAAGAATGTATTAAGTGTGGTTTAATAAAGAGGTTTTTCATGGGTATTTTTAAATCTACTAAGAGTGATTTGGCTGCGGGTGCAGATACGCCGGTAAGTCAGGTTGCAGCTATGAAGCAACAAGGCTATTCTAATAATCAAATTATTCAAACATTGCAGCGTGATGGATATAATTCTTCTCAAATATTCGACGCAATATCGCAATCAGAAATGAGTGGTGGACAAATGGCGAGTGATAATTATCAGACACAACAGTTAGGACAAAATTTACCTCCGATGGGTCAAATGCAAATGCAACAACCAATGCAACAAATGCCAATGAGCGGATTACAATCTTCACCAGAAGAATTAGTTGAAGCAATCATTGAGGAGAAATGGAATGAACTTGTTAAAGATATAAATAAAGTAATTGAGTGGAAACAAAAAGCAGATTCAAAATTAACAGCAATGGAACAACAAATGAGTGATATGCAGGCACAGTTCGATAAATTGCATCAAGCAATAATTGGAAAAGTTGGAGACTATGATAAACATATTTTAGAAGTAAGTACGCAATTACAAGCAATGGAAAAAGTGTTTGGAAAAGTATTACCAACATTCATAGATAATGTTTCGGAATTAAATGCAATAACGCAGAGAATAAAAACAGATAAAGGTGTAGAAAAAAAAGTCGTAAAAAAGGGGAAAAATGAGGACGATGATTAAAGACAAAAAAATATCTTTTTCAAAATTATATGTTGCAGTTGTTCTAGCGTTTTTCTTGATTGTACTTTCAATGCCTTCTGTAACTGCTGTATGTGATACTACTTGGACTTCTTCTTCTGTAGGGCCTATAGTCAACGGAGTGGTTGTAGGTTTTTATGGTTTTGGTAAATCTAATAATTGTGATATTGAAGTGACAGAGAGTGTTGTTACGAATTTAAGAGAGATACCTTCCACAGATTTTGATTATTTAGAAATGAATAACATATTTACAAGTTATTCTGCTTCCCCGTCAGGATCATATTATTCTGGTAGAGCGTTAGATGGAGGGGTTAAGTACACTCACGATTATGGCGCTACGTATAGAGCAGGAACATATCTTTATGGTGAAGTACGTTATCCTACTTTTACTTTAAAGACTTCTGGCGGAGCAGGTCATAAGTGGTTTGACAAGCGTTATACACCAGATGTTTATATGGGTGCACAATTATATAAACTAGCCGAATACAAAGATTATACAGATTATAATTCACTTAAATCTTTGAGCTCCGCAAGTCCAGAATTTGTTAGTAAGTTATTATCTGCTCCTATTGGCGATGCTAAACGTTTATATGTAACGGGGATATATAGTAGTACTAGTAGTGCGTCCGATACCATATCTATTTCAGAGTCCCGTATAGGTGTGTTTTATTTAGCATTAGCAGGAGGTCACGTGAATAGAAATGTAGAGTGGCAAGATGATTATTCTCTTACAGTATCTATTTCTGGAGATTACATTTCTTCACCAACTTTTTTAGATTCATATGAAAAAATTCGTTCTGCATTTGCAAACGCTGGAAAACAAAGTTCTTTTGACAAGCCAGAAATATGTAGAATAGTTGGTCAACATATTTATGATTTAGGTCTTTCTGTGGGTGAATCTGGAAAAATTACTTGTTGTGGTAAGTCTTTATGGAGCGCAGACATAGGTCAAACAAATTTACAATATCAATGTAGAGAAGATTCTTATGGAAAACAATATTGGAAAAATGTTTGTGAAGACACTTCTTTAGCAAGTGCTGCTGCTGGTAGTTCGCCAGCTAAAATTGCTTATGATAAATATTGTCTTGGTTGTGATACTGCTGATTTAGGAAGGTGTCAAGGAGACAATTATGCAAAGACTTGTAGCGGAACTTTCAGTTGTAGATTCAAGAGTCAACAAGAATGTGGAGAGTTATCAAGTTATTGTACATGGAAAACGGTTTGGAGTGATTGTGATCTTGCTTATGACACATACTCTGTATTAGACACAGTTAAAGATTTCTATTTAGGCGGATCTGAACAGTTTGATTCTCTAACTCCAAGAACTCCTTATGAATCTTTTATTCGTGAAGGAGAGTGTGTTAGAGTACTTCTTTCTGAACGTTGTGAAGATCTTTCAGGTACTTTTGATGACCATCAATGTAGTGTCTTTAATACTGATTTGACAGCATGTTCAAACGCGGGATGTACTATTAAAGATTTAGATAATCACAATGCCGGTATTAATTCTAAATGCAGTGATTTCACTTATAGTATGAATGAATGTAATTTAAGACCTTTAAGCGGATGTAGTTGGGGTTGCAGAGGTGCAGATGGAAGTGCGAATCCTCCATGTACATCAAATGCTGATTGTCAAGCCGGCTTACAATGTGATTTAGACTTTTTAGGAGTCGGTCGTTGTCATTCAACTGATACTAGTTGTTCAATAGGTCCTTACACCGATACTCGTTATGGAACACGTTATACTGGAAATAGTCAAGCATCACAAGGTGATTGGATTTGTGCTGATGGTGAATATAAACTATGTGGCTCTGCATTAATAGATTACACTACTAATTTTTGTAGCGTTACTCAAGCAAGACCTTTATTCTGTACGTCTATACCGCCACCACAATCAGAACTATACATAGTACAACCCCAAGTAGTGCCAGAACACTCATAAGGACCGGGTAATAAATCGCAATAGCCTCCGGTTTCACAACTAGCCGCTGAATATGCTATACACTGAGCTGTACCAGTACATGCCTGTGGTGTAACGGTACCAGTACATCTAAAACCACTTGCTT
>JANNSE010000043.1:0-13027 GCA_031402215.1 Candidatus Woesearchaeota archaeon
GGACTTAGTCATTATACGATATAAGTCCTCTCTGCTTAAATCATTAAGCACTGCTCTTACAGGTATTCTACCAATAAGCTCTGCTTCCATACCATATGCAACTAAGTCTTGTGCTGATACTACATCGCCCCAATTTTGGCCAGTAGTTAATCTTGGTTTGATTATTGCTTCTAATCCTGGAAATGCTCCACTACATATGAACAAAATATTTTTTGTATTAATTTTGTCTTGACCACTTCCTCGACCAGCAGGCATAGCCATCATAGGACTTTTTGATCCGGCCATACTTACTTCTGTTTCTTCAAGTAATTTTAAAAGTGTTCTCTGTACTTCTAGACCATTTACATCTTTACCCACAGACATGGAGTATGATGCTATCTTATCAAATTCATCCAAATATACCATTCCAATCTGTGCCAAAGCTTTATTATTATCTGCCTTAGAGTACAAATCTCTTATTGTATCCTCCACATCGCCACCAACATAACCTGTAGCACTAAATTTAGTCATATCGGCTTTAACAAAAGGCACACCAATTAGATGTGAAAGTTTACTGACTAGATAAGTCTTACCTACACCAGTATTTCCAATCAACAAAATATTCTTTTTTATATGACCATTCTTATGACTCTCATATGAGGAAGAACTTTTATCAATAGTAAGTTTTTCTTGAATAGATGTCTTTTCAACTTCATCAGTACCTTGAATATCCTCTTCTAAAGAGTCGTGTCTACCTAAAACTCTTACCACATCTGAATTATCATTGCGTCTATACTTATCTTGTGTAACATTTTCTTCGTTTTGCTGTTCTGGTGACCAGTCATACTCAGATTTATCTTGATCCGAATGTTGCTCACTAAGTTCTCTAGATACACGTTTAAAATGGTAACATACACCATTTGAAAGTATTTTCTTAGCCCTGTCCTGTCCAATAACATATCTATCAAGATATGCTTTAACATCTGTTGGCTTCATGTCAAAATTAAATTTTAAGTCTACCATATTTCTTCTATCAGCATATCCTTTATGTATTACATTTTGGACATCGTCATTTTCTCCTTCATGCCCAGAACCATTTCCTGAATTATATCTTCTATTATTCATTTTTATCACCATTATTTATTCCATAATTATTTTTCATAAAATCTTCCACTAGAGATTTATTGTATAACAATACTGCATATACAAAACTACTGTTTGGCGTTACTATGCCTTGTGATATCTGCTCCTTTACCAAACGACAAGACTCTTCTCTAAAATATGAATCAATAAGTACATTAGCTGCCGCAAGCTGTTTAAGAGAATCTATGTTATCTACATTAGATAACGCGGGCTCTACACCAGAATATAATGGAAAGATAGTGTCCACTAGAGCATCAACGTCTGCACGTGAGTCTTTTAGGGATAAATATTCGTTAGATACAGTAGATACATCTAGTGTTGGTTGAGCATTTTTCTTTTTTGATTTTTTTTCAACCAGAGAGATATGCTTTACATCCGCCTTAGTTATGAAATCACTATATATATCTACGGCTAAACATTTAACAAGTTCATCTGTCTCTTCGCCAATATATTTTTGAGGCATACTAACAAAATGTGATGCCGCACCAAATAGAGCAGATCTTATTAGAGATATTTCGTCAATAGATCCATTAAGTTCTGAGTTCAGGTATTCTTGTTCTGAATAAAATATTTGTGAAGACAGCAAGTAAGGATTTACTATAAAATCTTCATTGAATTTGGGTAATTCTTTAGTAAGGATATATGCCAATCTATCTTTATAATCAATTTTTAAATTAGGCAAAATACACTCTTCTTCTATTTTTTCTTCGATTGAAAGTTTTGTAAGTAGGTCTTCCATTTTTATCACTTATCCACCATAGGATTCTTATTCTTATAACAATCACAAATCTGAGTAATAGCATTATATCCTATTCTACCACCAAGATTAGTACCATATTTTAGGATTCCAGTTAATGGAGCTAATCCCGATAGTATTGTTCTTGCCTCTGCAGCCATTAAACCACTAATTATCATATTAGAAGTAACCACAGAAGGATTTGGAGCATATATGCAACTAGCTCTTGCATGCTCTTCAGCACGCAATACTGATTCTTCAAGATTTAATTGATGATTAATACAACTTGACATACCTGGAACAAAAACCGCAACTTGCCCAGCCTGATAATCTGTTCCTCCACTTATTAGAGAAATATTATTTTTCGAAGCATAAGCACTCATATCATATCTTGCCTTAAAATTATCAACGCAATCAAACATTAATGATACGTCTTTTAACTTACCCTCAGACTTTAATGGGAATCTATCAACTATTGGTTTAGCATCAACACCCATGTCCTTTAATTTTCTAGCAAGCATTTCTGCTTTGTATTTTCCCACCATAGACTCATCATACATTACTTGTCTGTTAAGATTTGTGGACTCAATTACATCTGGATCCACAATATATACTCGTTCTAGACCCATATGCGGTAGAGCAGGCGCTAAACCGCATCCAAGTGCTCCAGCTCCAATAATAAGGGCGTTTCTTGAATTCAACTTGTATGTAGTATTTGCAGTATTATTTTTAACTGCAGAATCAAGAATACTTTGCATATCAAAATCAGGTGAAGTGATAAGAGGTTTGAATCTTTCAACCAAAATAGGCGTATAATAAATGGTTTTTTCCAGAGCATCTTCACTCATCAATATCTTTCTAGATTCCTCAACAGCGAGACTTCCAAGAAAAATACTAATAACAGGATCCTGTGCTGTGTTGTTAAAATTAGTCATATAGTAGTGCATCTGTTTTGATGCTATATCACTATTATTAACTAGTATGAGTTTTCCATAATTATGCATACTACTGGCAGTAATACATTTCACACCAGTATCCTTACTATATTCGACAGCTATAGCTTTTGATGTAGAATTGTTAGTTAATTCAAGAATAACATCATTATCCTCTAGAAAATATTTTGATCCATCATTGATTAGAGATGCTTCCAAATATTCTACTTGTACTAAAGGGTTTATATTTGATGCGACTTTCGCAATTTCCAAACCCTTCAGAGAATCTCCTATGTCCTGTCCCAAAAAGTTTGAGTTCTTTTTAGCAGTATATGAATCATCAATCAATCTAACTCTTCCAACGCCTAATGCTGTAGCAGCTATTGTGGCATATGCTGCCATCCAATCACTACCAATTATTGCAATTGATGCATTAGTTAGTTTATCCTGATTCCATCCTGGTATTAATTCTTGTCTATTGTATCTTTCGAATGGATTGACGGATATTTTTCTTGCCATAGTAATTCCTCTTACTTTCTATAATTATTCTTTGAATTATGTTTTCTACTATCATACTTCTTGATATCATACCCTTTTTTTATTACATTACCAACTTCTTTTCCATCTATAGCAATATTTCCAGCATTATTTCCAGCTATCGGGGAAGTGCTTGAATCAGATTGCTTTGGATTAATCTGTGTTGGTTCACTTGGAACGATATCTTTGGAAAGAACGTCCTTTATCGTATGATAATCATTGATAAAATCAATATTTCCTAACATATCACGTGCCTTAAAGTAAGGAGCATCCAAAATATCTCTCATATAAGTCACTAATGAAGTATTACCTTTGGACACATGCTTCATGATTATCTCGTAAAGATTATCTTTTAATGGTTCAAACAATTTTGGCGTAAAACGTACATAATCATAAGATCCGGTATAAGCACCTATCTCTTCAACGGCTTTCTCCAAACTATCATTAGCCAATGTAGTAGTTATAAGATTGTCAATGTACTTTTCCTTAGACCCTCTAGATTCATAAATTTCAAACAAGAAATCTACAAATTTATTTGCAAGTTCCTCACTAGTTAGAGATTCAGTCTGAGATTTTAAGCTAGGACTATAACTAGTAACGTTAGTTGATTTAATTGCATGAGATCCTTCAACCTCATCGAATTCGAATTCGTCTCTTCTAAAGCCATTAACTTTAGTTCTGTTCTTGCCTCCGAAAGCACCGCCAAATCCAAAATATATGAATGGTTTTGGAACTTCAATTCTCTCATCAACTAATTTCTTCAAAGAGGTCAAATCCAAATTAATATCATTCGCCGTAGTTACAATTTCTAGAGGAATTTTTGATGTGTACTGCTTTTTCTTTTTAATAAATACTTCCTCTTCTACTACAGCCATCAGAGTGTCAGGAGCAGACCCGATATTATTTACGACAACACTGTAACAGAATCCTGTAATTATAGGTTGTTTGAATCCTAAATTTGCAGGTGATGCAAGTTGTTGTAATACTTGTCTTACATGTGAGATATTCTCATCATTATGAATTATTTTATATTTATCTAACAGTCCCTTAATCACAGAATCTTTAATTGTAAATTCAATTACGCCATCTTCCAAATCTTTGCCTTTTATTATGGTTTTATCATTAACATTTGTAATTTGAGGTAAAGATTCAATCATATTGAAAGATTTATATCTAACATTTTCAGTATTTAAGGATACAGAATTCAAAACATCCATAATGTTTGTTGTATCTGTTCCTGAATGGAATGGATTAAAATTAGCGTGACTATGTAGCCATCCTATAATATAATTATCAAATTTTTTAGCAGTATTAATCTCGCTTACTTCAGCCGAGGCTAAGGCCACATCTTCTCCTGAAACAGCCACGTGAGCCGAACTTATCTTTTGTTTTCTAGGTAAAATTAAGTCTCTTATAATATAACCATCACACTTACTGGCTAGAGGAAAAGCATACCATTCATAAGAACTTGAAGATTTCTCTTCCAACATTTTTCCAATTGCCTGCGCTTTAGCATAAGCATTCTTTGTCATTTTTATAGATGTAGGTAACGTTATAACATCCTCATCAACTAAATCTTTTTTCAAAAGTCTATTTAATTCATTTAAGTCTTCCATCATTTTGTCCCCCAAATATTCGTTACAGGAATATTATTTTGTTCTAAGTGTTCTTTAGTAACTTGTTTAAAATCAAATTTCGATAAAGAATTATAAGGATTTGATCCACGTATATACCCTTTCATAATAACTTTTCTAGCATCAGAAAGATACTGTATTATTTTATCAGGCGTATTTAATCGCGAAGGTAAATCATAGCCACCCATACAGATACCGTTCCAAGGAACTGACCCGCTAAGGAAGGGATGAACATATTTTTCCATGACCATCGGATTACTAAAGTTAAAAGAGCCATTCGCGGAATAAGATATATTCATTACAACATGACACGGTTCGAACAAATAGTATCTTTCATAATCAGGCTCTTTAAGAGCATATTGTGGAACTTTAAGAAAAATATAAAGTCTTTCTGTGTCACTACCTTCCCGTTTGGTTAATTTAACCCCTATATCTCCTTGAACTATATCGTGGTCTCTTATGAGTTTATCTAGCATCGTGGCTTTAACTGTCTCGGAGCCAGCGCTCGATACTTGATAGTCATACCCGTCAACGAATTTGTAAAGAAATTTTTTCTCTAAATGAAATCTGTAATCTAAATCTACATTTTCTACTTCATCGATATACTTAAACTCACCATCAACAGAATAGAATTTTCCTAGTGCTGACAAAAATATGCTTTTAGATAAATTTTCAATATATCTCTCATCAGTACTAGTGCCTATGGTTGAAGCATTTAATTCGCTATAGAATCCTTGAAGTAAGTTCTTTATTTCCGACAATTCCGAAGTACCGGTAGACACGTCTTTTTTTGATTTTCTACCCAAATTCGGAGAGGTAGATAGTTTAGAATAAGGATTTTTCATAGTATCTATACAATTATACAATTTATTTTTAAAATCAGAAAATTCTTTTTTCTCTATTTTGTCTAAAATATAAGTATTATCTGCTGAAGCAATAATATCGTTAATAGATAACTTGTCTTTGCTGGGTAAATTTTTCTGAGTCTTTTGAGTTAATATATCGCCCACATCTTCATTATCGATAAATGCAGGAAATATCTCTTCTACAATGAACTTAACCGTTCTATATCCTGCAATTATATTAGAGAATTCTGATGTAGATGCTACTTGAGCTTTGTCAGAATAATGCTTTTTAATAAAATCTTTACCTAATTCCGATAATTGCTGTAAATTAGAATTGAAATACATCTCTTCCATTTGCTGCATACTCAAAGATCTTTTAGTTTCGAATTTCACTCCAGCGCAATCTATAATATTTTTATTTTCTTTACCAGGCCTACATAGCTGATATAATACTCCTTTATCTAATAAGAAAGGAGCATGTAATCCTATCTTAGAGATAAAAGTAGGAGAACTCATTAGAATCTCCTATAATTATAAAGACTTTTATAGCCTCCTTCTTGCTTCGAAGCCACAATTATCTCTAACAACTTGTACTTTGTTCCGTCTTCTAATTGCTGTACGTTGCTAAGATATTTATCTATTGTTTCTGAAGCATTTGCAACAGCACCATTAACAATCATGCCATATTGTTTGGACATTTCTGTTTGCAATCTCCCAGCTACACGCTCGTTCTTTCTAGTATCTTCTCTAGTTAAAGAATACTTTACTATATCTGTTAACGATAGTTCCATTTGCTCTTGTGGCAATAAGAACGTAACGCCTTTCTCGCTTGCATTCCCTGGCTTTATCTTAACGACAATAGGTAAAGCAGCACTTTCCAATGTTTGTGTTTTTTCATTCATTTTATTTTTCCCCCTAATTTATTTGATTTATTATCACTACTAAGTGAATACATATGTGCTATTAATATTTTATTGATATTATTAATATTAATGATATTAAGAACGTAAACTTTATATATAAACGAAGCCTTAAAACAGCATGAAAAGAAAGATTATCAAGCAAGGCTTAGGAGGGTACACGATTTATCTACCTAAAGCATGGATTGATAAAAAAGGATTGAAAGAAGGTAAAGAAATAGAAATAATAGAATCAGATACAGATTTAATCATAAGAAGTCAAGTAATGCAGAAGAAATCTTCCGTTCTCAACATTACAGAGAAAAACAGAAACGACATAAAAACAATAGTTACGCACCTATACAGAAACGGAGTGGATAAAATACAGATAAATAATACTGACAAAGAATTAATAACAGAAATAAAAGACGACACAAACAGATTCTTACTAGGATTCGAAATGACTGAACAATCCGCAAATAAGTGTGTGATAGAAAACATATCAGAACCTTCTGAAGAAAAATTTGATTCTCTTCTAAGAAGAATATTCCTAATAATTAAAGAAACACAAGAAATACTTATCAAAGACTTTGAGGAGAACAAATTCCTACGTCTTAAAGAAGTAGAATATCAAAATTATCAACTAGACAAATATGCTTTATTCTGCAGAAGAATAGTCGTAAAAGAAAAATACGAGAAGAATCCTCTGATAATGTGGGAACTATTGACATTTCTAGTTCACATACAACACGCACATCAGTATTTGTATAAATATGCTTCAGAAAACAAAATAAAGCAAGATAAGAATATAGTAAAAATCATGTCCAGTCTAAGAGAATATTTCGAATTGTATTACAACGCATACTTCAAGAAAGACATTTCATACATACATGAAATAAATAATCTAAAGAAGAAATATCAGTTCGGAGAATGCTTAAAATCCCTGGAGTTATCGTCTGGAAAGAACACGGTAATATACTCATACATCAGAGAAATATTCAGAATGATACAAATTGGAGCTAGCCCAATATTAAGCGAACTAATAGAAACAGAAATAAACTAATTATTTTTCTAGATTAACACGGCTCAACACATCCATTATGAACTCTTGCTCTTCGATTGGAAGAACATATCCCCCGCTAGCGTCTTTCGCCTGCGAATAAGTCTTATAATCAAAGCTTCCAGATATACGTCTAGCTTGATTAATCTTATCTTCACCAAATCTAGATATAGCAAATACGTCCTCTAAATCTATAACACCAGTGGGAGTTTTACTCTTTGTTATTGCAACTTCCAAAGATTTAGCAATTATAGCATTAGGCCCCTTGCCCGGACTATAGTTACGTTCATCAGGAGTAGTATATGCCATATACGTTTGGAACTGTACATCAGTGTAAGGATCTATATTAGCCCATCCTCTTTCCAAAATAGCCTGACTATATGCTCTAAGGAAATGGCCTACGTACATATTATCAGTATATAATTTCAACACGCTTGAAGAAAGGTTCATTGCTCCAGTACTAATCAAATCTTTCGGAACAGGAACAGTGTCTCTCTCAAACATTAAATGCTCTTTAGGTAGACCCTCGGTCATGTAGACTTGCCCGACCATCTCAGACTTAGGCATGTCGACCTTTGTAGGTTCAAGCTTTGAACCATAAATTATACCCATTGCCAGTATTCCTGCAGCAATTGCTGGGAAGACATATTTCTTTGTTTGTGAAAGTATATGATGGTAAGGATCTAGATTAGCAATAGTCTCGTCCCATGCTTTTTTCATCTCCACGCCACTGTCGTATCTTGAATATTTTTCAAATGATAAACATTTCTTCAAGAACTTTCTATATGGTTTTGGAACAGCTTTTAATTTATTATTAACCAAGACTTTGGCCATTTTAGTATCTAACCCTTCAATATATTTAGTAGGATCTACAGCATTATCTAATTCATCCTCTAACAAATATTTTCCAGTAAACATCCTATAAACTAAAGAACCAAATGACCACACGTCAGAACGCTCGCTAGGCTTTGCGTCTTTTTTGAAATTTTCTGGAGCTCTAGTATATATGAATCCCATATTTGATCTCTTAGCATCTATTGATAATTGTGAAGTCCCTGTACTTGTTCCTGAATCTCCAAGCCATAATTTTCTTTTCTTATCAACAAATATATTATCTGGTTTTATATCGCAATGTGCTTCCTCGTATTCTTTATGATATCCTGAAATACTTGTAGCAACATAACTGCTCCACTTCAAAATATCATCTAAAGATAATCCGTCGTTTAACTTTCTCTTGTAATCGTTTCTATTTAGAACAGATTCAAAGTCGCGTTCATACTTAGGCATTATCAAAAATAATTTTCCGTTTTTATCTTTTTCAATCCAAGTAGGCACAATTCCGTCGGGTGCACGCATCTCTGTATATTCGTTTTTTATAACTCCGTTTAATGTTAATTGTCTTTCTTTAAGTTGTCTTCTAGCAGTTTGCGTAGGATCATAATCTTTAGCAACCATTAACGAATCTGTTACAAGATCACGTACATCGTAAGCTATGCCCCAACATCCTCTATTAATTACATTTAATATCTCGAATCTATCGTGATCAAACGGTTTATATGCTTCCTCTACGGGAGTTGTTTCTGTAAGAGCTACAGTATTAACTGTGTCTACAGGCACGTCTAATACATCTTCTATAGTGGCGTTAGAATTCTTCATTCTTTCACCCCAGTATCGAATGCAGGATTTCTGCTCTCTAAGAATTCTTTCTGAATCGCATATTCGAATGCGTGTGATCTATTTCTGAATCTGCCTGAACGTATCTTATCTCTTACTTTTAGTAAAGTTTCCTCGTCCACAGATATACAAACTTTATATTTCATTTAAACCCCGAAATCAAGAGAAGTATCGTTACTCCTCAGTAGTATTACTAAGTATAACTAATATATAAATGTTTCGTTTTTGTAGTTACTGAGGAGTGATTAAATTATCTTAGAATTAAACTGTCCTTAAAATTTTCTTTCTATCTTATACACATTAATAGTCTGCCAATAATCGTATCCATTACGAGTATCTTTAGTCATAGAATTATTTAGAAGAAAATCCATCCAAGCAGAATTATTCAGAACACTCAATACTTTTAAGGGTACAATCATCTGATCTACTTTTTGATATTTCAAATGTGTCTTTTCCATTAGAGCAACACTTTCTTTTTCACAAAGACTTGAAATATTTAATAATAACATTCCTTTTTTTGTCAAAAAATTAGGACTCTCACGTATCAAGCCAGATAATAATCCTGTTCCTTCATAAGCATTATTCTCGACTGTAGATGCTCTAGGAGTATAAGGAGGATTACATACAACTAAATCTAATTTCTTACCGTTAAGATAATTTAGACCAGTATTTACAACAGCCTGCATTCGCACATCTAAGATATTTTGTTCAGCACATTCTTTAGCTTGAGGATTAATATCTACAAGAGTCATTCTTTCTAAATCATAAATAGTTTCTAGAATATACTTAGATACAAATCCTGATCCAGAACCTATCTCTGCAGCATCGCGTATATCATCCATAGCTCCTTGTTCTTTCAAACTTTTAACAGATTTACACAAAAGCAAAGTATCTATTGATGGTCCCCAGACTGCAGGATATTTTCCTTGTTCAAAATCTATAGAAGTATAACCATAAGTGGTTTTTCTTTTACGAGAAGCATATAGAGCAAAAACGGTATCTCTTAATACCGGACTCAATTGTCCTATTCTATAATTATCTGTTACAAGTACAGGATTATCAAATGTTACAACGTGTTTCTTTTCAGTTTCTGATCTTGTAAGTATTCTAGCTCCAGAAGTATCAGAATCCATACCAAGTATTTGAACTAATTCATGACCATTTGCATAAATATGTTGTTGTTTCAAATCAGATGTAAATTGGACAATCATAATAGAAAGCAAATTTAATGATTTTATAAATATTCGTATTTGTATTCACTTTAGAGTAGAAGTATTTCTCTTTTTAGTTACCCTAACGCTATCAATATTGCACCCACAGTCACGAGTGCGGCACCAATTCCGACTTTCAACGTTATTTTCTCGCCTAAGAACAAAAATGCTAATAATATTGCAAATACGACACTCAATCTATCAATAGGAGCCACCTGTTGAACTTTTCCAAGCTTTAATGCAATAAAGTAGAACAACCAAGACAATGCTCCAGCAATTCCACCAAGTACAATATAAAATACTGCTTTCTTATTTTCCATTATAGAAGAAAAATTAGCAAATCTATCTTGTATTAATACAACTGTAACCAAGAATAAGGCCATGACAATTGCCCTAATTGCTGTAGCAGTATTAGGATCAATTCCTTGCAAACCTAGTTTTCCGAATATTGCAACGGCTGCAGCACTAACTGCAGAAAGCAATGCAAATACGAGCCAGAGATATTCCATAGATACAATAGAGTTGAAATAGTTTATAAAAGTTTAGATTCAAAGTTTAACAGAATATTTATAAACCGAAAAGAGATAAATTCAATCATGGCAATCACAAATCAAACAAAACAAAGAGCTAAAACCACAGTGGAACAATATCCTCTTGAACGAAGAAAGATATACAAGAAATTCGTAGTGGCAATGATAGGATGGACCATCCTATTCGGATTACTATTATTAATATCCGGACTTCTAGCATTCACAGCTTTACCAGGACTTAAAGTATTATTCTTTATACTTCTAGCAATATATATACTATTATTCTTTATAGAGGCATGGTATCAAACCGAATATTATAATAGATACTTCTACGATATTACACCAGACTTTTTAGTCATAAAAAAAGGAGTAATAATGCCACACGAAACAATGCTTCCATATGAGAAATTACAAGATGTTTATATGGATCAAGACTTGTTTGATAGAATATTTAACCTATGGGATGTTCACGTGTCTACTGCAACAGCAATGTCTGGACATGAAGCACACATAGATGGATTAAGTCGCGCTAATGCCGAAATACTTCGTGAAATTATATTAAACAAAATACGTAAAGAAAAGAAGAAGTGAGAATATGCCTGAAGAAAAAATATTCAAACCATCATTTCTTGGAATAATACCGGTTGCAATAATTGCAGGGTTTATCACACTATTTGCAGGATTGCAGTCATTAATTTTCATGACTGCTGGAGGCATACTAACAGCACTAATAGCAGGGGCAGTAATATTCTTCACATACTTATCAATAAAAATGACTAGTTACGAACTACGTGAGGACGGATTATTCATAAGAAGAGGAATTATTGCAAAAAAACAAATATTATTATTGTATACACAAATTCAAGACGTATCAGAATACCAAAGTCTTTGGGGAAAAATAGTTGGATTAAAGACTTTACAGATAAAAACTATGACTATTTCTTCAGCACTAGCAGGACACTTAAATAATTTAACAGAATCAGATGCGCACACAATAAAACAATTATTGATAGCAGAAATTAATACGCGGAGTAAGAGTCATAAAAAAAATCCACAGAAAAACAGCGTAGTATACGACTCGGTAAAAGAGCAGGATCCAAAGGATGCAAATCCATATCCAGTTCATTTCATAAGACAAATATGGCCGTTTGTACTAGGCTTAATCATAACAATAGTGACGATATATATAATATTAGGAATTATTGATGCTCCTGTAACAATATACATTGGAATTCTATTCTGGATTGTAATAGTATCTGTATCAACACCAATCGGATACGTCATAAAACAATTCACATACCAATATTGGATTGGAGAAAATACTATAACTATAAAGAGTGGTTGGTTAAATACTCAAAAAACAGTTGTAGAATATGAGAAGATACAAGATTTCATATTATCACAGAGCGTCATTAATAGAATTCTTGGACTTGCAACAATACATATTGAGACAGGATCTATAGAAATTATGACAGGAGATAGAAATAAACAAGTACCAAATTATAGTATAGAAGCAATAACACACGCAGATGCCAGAATACTAGTTGGCAAGTTAATGAAAAAAGTAGATATAAACTATACTCCTCTTGCAAAGCCATTAGTTCAAGAAATTCCGCTAGACAAGAAAAAAGTCATAAAGAAGTCCGTTGCAGGAATAATAGGACTGTTCATATTGTTTGGAGTAATACTAGGACTAACATGGTTTGCTATGAATATTGACGCCTTAAAAAGCGATGTGTTCGGTAAAGTGGTTATTATAGCAAGTATCATAGGCTTAATACTCGCTATTTGGACAATAATCTATCAAAACATGTATTATAATAGATACTTCTATGATTGGTCTAGAG
>JANNSE010000044.1:0-5010 GCA_031402215.1 Candidatus Woesearchaeota archaeon
AGTAAATGGTACATTAATATATGATGGCGTGGAATATCCTACAACAATGGAAAATACATTCAGAGTAGGAAGAATGAACGTTGATGTTGTAAGTAGTACTAAAGAAGTTATTGTTAATGCGACGAACAAATACGCCATAATTATAGAAAGCGATTGGGCAGGGACAATCAGTGATGTATATGCAAGAATAACTATGCCTAATGGTAAAATACTTAAGACTCCGAATGTGGACTTAATCTCTCCAGGTGGAGGACGTAAGGGTGCTGCAGAGTTAGAAACATATTGGGAGACAGAGAATATGGATGTAGGATTATACGATGCCGAAATAACTATATACTATAATGGACAAACATCTACAAAGAAAGTACAAGTAAATGTTGTAAATGGCGTAGCACCGGCAATAGAAAAAAGTAATGAAACAAATTCCACTTTAATCATGGGCGTAATTGCAGGAGTGATTCTTTTGATAATAATTAGTTTATACTTTACCATATTCAGAAAAAAGAATTCTGGTTCATCTAATACAGTAAGTACAAACTATGGAGAAATTAAACCACCGTCACTATAAGAGTTTAACATGAAAAAAACAAAGATAAAAAAAAGAACATGGGAAAACGACTCTAGAATAAGAATTGCACTAATATTAATAATAGTTATTTCTCTAGGAATAATGTTTGGCACAGCCGGGTATAGCTTGTATAAATATAATAGTAATTTAAAACAACAATCCAAAATAATATCTGTAAATTATGTCAACACATCCATACAAGTAGTTTCAGTCGGCGCAGGTATGAATGGAGATACAGATTCATTAAAGTTTGGTAAAATTTCACCTGGAGGCGGAGGAGAAAGATACTTGATCTTGAATAGTAGTAAGGATGCTTTAGTGGAAATTACTATATTTGGCGAGATGAGTAGTTTCTTGACTGTGAATAAAAATGACTTTTTAATGAACGCAAACACAAAAGATCAAGTAACATTTTATTTAGAAATACCGGAAGGAACACCGCCAAAGAATTATACTGGTACAATACAAGTGGTTTTTATTAAACCTTAAGATAAAAAATATAAACATTTATAAAGATGTTATATCAGATATAACTTAACTATTATCATAATAAAAAAAAACGTGAGGAGATGGTATAAATGGAAATTTCTAACAAAACACTGGCATGGCTAGTTATAGCCGCAATAGTTGTCTCAATATTCGGAACAACATTAAGCTTAATAAACTTCACAGGAGAAAATTCTGCAGGATACGCAACATCAAACACTACAGGAGAAGCAAAAGTTTTAGTAAGTTCATCAGTAGTACTAAGATTCTCTCCAACTGCAAACTCAACAGATTTTGGATCAGGACAAATAAATACAGCAGGCGGTTACAGTTCATGCGTTTTAGGAATTAACACTACCAATACAGTTGCTCCTACTGCTTCAGCAGGATGCATAGGCTTCGCTACTACAACTACAGGACTTATTTTAGAAAATGTTGGAACAACTAATCTAAATGTTACATTAAACTTTAGTTCAAACGAAACAGACTTCTTAAGAACAAACTCATTAACTGGAAACGGAAGCAGATGGCTAAGATACACAGTATTTAATACGACAGCTAATGGTGGTTGTTACTGGCCAAATGCTAGTATGTGGGGAGTATGGTTTGATGTAGGAGTACCAAACACTACAACAGTAATATGCCAAAACCTTACAACTAGTGGGAGTGGTAATTATAGAATGTTAATAGGATTAAATATTTCAATGAACGAGAACATAACCAATACACAAAAGACTCTAACAATAAGAGCACAAGGAACAGACATATAAGAGGATTAAAATGCAAAACAAAAAAGGAGTATCAAACTCACTTATAGCCATCCTGATAGTAGTCGCATTAATGGTCGTCATCGCAGCAACTATAGTAATAGTTGACGGAACACAAAAAGTAAACCAGAAAGCTCAAGTGACTGATGGTAAAGCAGAATCCTCAGGATTAGTAAAGCTAAACATCGCAGCACCAACACACAAGACATCAGGAAGCATAGGAATGGTTACTTTACACGTGCAATAGATTTTATTTTTTATTCGTTTTCTTATTTTATACAATAGTGGTCTTGTTCTAGCTATACAATTATCTACGTTTTTTATGCAATATAAAAACAATTATAGTCTTCTTCTAGGAAAACATTTATAAATAGCAAATACTATTTATTGATATTATAACAACATTATTGATATCATATGCTATACATTTGTGCTAAGACTAAATAAGTAAAAACTAAAATATGGCTAAAGAAAAATCAACCGAACAATTGAATTTACGTATTCCAAAAGAATTGATAGCAGATTTAGACAAGATAGCCAGTATTCTAAGAGTAAACAAATCTGAGTGGATAAAAATCAAACTAGGTGAATTAGTATACGAAGAAAAATCAAAATTATTACAAAAATATTCCGAATTAAAAGATAAAGGCGTAATTAATGAGAAAGAATTAAGAGAATTACTCAAATGAATATAAAAAATCAAGATAACAAAATAATGGCATTCATCGTCATAGTTGTATTTATCTTGATAGTTTTCCAAACAGCGAACAATCTAATACAATTAAACAAATTAGATAAAACAATACACGAAGAAAAACCGATAATTATAGGAACTGTTTCAGAAGTTTCAGATACAAAACTATCCGGAGCAGTCGGAATGGGAATGGGAGTTACACGTATGTGTATCAATACTCCGCCAAAAATAGAGTATGAATGTAATCTAACAAATGCATTATTAGATACAAGTTTACGTTATGAATGTCAATTTATCGCAATGGATCCTAACGGAGATTCATTCACATTTAGTTATAAATGGATTGATAATTATAGCGTAACAAAGAATTTTAGTCTATTTAACATCACACCAAGTGGATACATTAACTTTACTCCAAAAAGAGCAGGCATGGGACATGTAAATACCATAAATATAACTGTTAAAGATGACAGTGAGTGTGATAACAATGAGAGATATCTAATCTTAAACATGAATGTCACAGGAATAAATCATGCACCATACTTAATAAAGAATATACCTGACCAAAAGCTGGTCAAAGATCACAATTTCATATTTTACTTGAGTGACTATTTTGTTGATCCGGATGAAGACGTCTTAAACTACAATAGACAAACAATGTATGGATACACAGTAAGTATACCGCAAGTAATATCAGGAAATCAAGTAATTGTAAGAGGACTAAGTTGTGGCAACACAACACTATATTACAGAGCTAAAGATTCAGAGTATACTACATGGAGTAATACCGTAACATACGAAGTTTTATGTCCAAACGATTATACTCCTAGCTACAGCGAAAGTGGCTCGGGTGATGGTAGTGGTGGAGGCGGTGGAAACTCAGATATATGTGTACCAAATTGGAAATGTAGTGAATGGTCTGCATGTACATACGGAAATTTCACCTATAGAAGATGTATAGATTTCGCTGGATGTGATTCTAAAAATTATCAACATTATATGTTTGAGAATTGCACATATAGTGGAGAAAAAGATTGTACTGAGGCCTGGGAATGTAATCCTTGGAGTACATGTAAAGACAGTATACATTCAAGAATTTGTATAGATTTAAAGACTTGCGGAACAAACAAAACTAAACCAGCAGAATCAGAAGAATGTGCCGCAATACCTTCATGTTTCAACGGATTAAAAGATCAGGGAGAAACAGATGTTGATTGTGGAGGACAATGTGGAGTATGTAGAAATATAGAAAATCCTATGCAAGTAAATAAACCTAACATCGTAGTCATAATTGTGGGAGTATTAGCAATAGGCCTAACAGGAACATTAACATTTGCTTTCAGAGCTAAAATAATGGCAGCATATATGCGAACGTTCGGAAAAAAACCTAGAATAAAACGCAAAGTATACATTAATAACAAACAAAAAGAAAAACTACTTCAAATACTAAACATAGTACAAGCACGCATAGATGAACATAAAGCATATTATGCCGTCGATGAATTAGCAATATTTGTCAAAGAATATTTCAAACAACTATTAGCCATAGATAATCTAGACAAGAAGGAATTAATTACCCAAATTATTAAATTAAAAGATAAAGATTTAGAAAAAATGCTTGTAATGTTCTACGTCAAAATAATGAATACTATACACTTACGTAATAGAGGTATTGAAATAAAAGAATTAGAGATACAAGCATTAGTTGATGAAATTTCACATGAAATATACCTAATAGCAGAATTCAGTGATCAAGATGCTATTAACTCGGTTAAAGACAGATCAACGGAAAGCACTGAAGCATTAGATAAAATATACAACAAGATGTCGAACTTATATATTGCATTAAAATTCGGAGAAATATTTTTTGCAAAAGAAATTTACAAAGAAATAGTAAAAGATTACGGAGCACTATCTAACGAAGATAAGACTGCACTTTACGCTGATATCATCAGGGCATTCCACGCCATAAATTATCTGGATAAATTGTACAAGACAAATGTATAAGTATGACCAGAAATAAAATGTACAACTAATAAAAAAAGCTATTGAGAAAAAAGAAGCAGATAGTGGATAGAATAACTAAAATAGCAATATAATAATTAGATATAATAAATTATAAAATGTCTAAAAACAATAAAACAAAGGACATCGTAATATTATCATTAATGATAATCACATTCTTAGTAGTTGTAGGAATAACTTTAGGATTGATTAGTAACGCACACATACATCCTGTTAGCCCACAAACAAACGATGAATTAGTTTGTTATTTTACAATTGATTCAACAACCGACGTCAATATCACATGGTATAAAGGTACAAGCCGGAACGTTTCTACAACAATTAGTTGTACGAGTGGCGTGGAATGCAACTCTTCTGGTTCCGGCGCTGTACCTAAAGAATATACTACAAAGGGCGAAAGTTGGACTTGTGAAGTAGGATATTATCTGAAGCTGGCCGACGACCGCGGCCGGGTCGCCCATGTGCTGCTG
>JANNSE010000045.1:0-3263 GCA_031402215.1 Candidatus Woesearchaeota archaeon
GTTTCTAGAATTGCCACAAGATTATTTTCTTGATTATATACTTGCATTTTTCCATATGCTTTGTCAATCAAGTCTTCACCTTGATTTAAAACATTTATACCTATCTCTGTCTTTTCATTTACATTGGTATCGCTTGCTACAACACTTTGAAATATAGGATGCTTTGCCGGATACAATGCAAATACTCTTATTCCGGCTCTTACTGATGCTACTCCACCAACGCTAGCTTCTGGCCCAGTATATTCATTTGCTACTAAATATAATGTGTGTTCTCCTGGTTGTAAATATTCAGGAAACTTTAATCTAATAATAACTGTTCTTGGACCGCCATTTGGATTAGGGTCTATGATTGTAGCATAAGGCATTAAATCTCCTTCTAATGTAACTTGTATTCTAGAACTATCAAATACACTTAACTTTAACTCTGTTTCTACTCCAGGCTCGAACGGCATTATCTTACTAGGAAAAAATTGTCCTATTCCTACACTCACTACGAATGAAGAATATACTATAATTGACAGAAATATTATTAAGAAAAATTTATTAAAGCGCATGTAATTCACCGACTATTTTATTTCTAATGTTACTCTGGCTGTAGCTATTGGTGTATCTTGACCTCTTACAATTAGACTCACTACAGCAACACTGCTTCCGCCACTTGATTTAACAACTTGTTGTTGTGTTGCTATACTATTTAACACTGCCCAAGTTCCTATTATTGAAATTAATAGTGCAAGTATAACTAAAACCGCAATAGTTGTATTAGATATACCCTTTTGGTCACTACCTAATTCTTTCAAATCGTTATTTAACTCACCCATTTTTTTTACCCTATATTGCTGTTCCTTGAGCTATAATAGTTATATTTTTTTCTCCAGATGTGACGTCTACAGGAATCGTCATGTTTAGTCCAACTCTTAAACTATTTGTATTAGTATTCCAAGATAAATTTGTACATGCCATAACAGTTTCATTTGGTGTTCCAACTTCTGTCCAAGTAGGATATGATACTCCGACTGCACATGAACCTGCTTCTAGTTCTGCTACTTTAAACTGCAATCTTGCTACACTCTGATTTCCACCTATAAATGTTGACGCATTACCTGTGAAATTTAATGTAACTTGCAAGTAACTTGTTCCAACATTTTCTAAAGTTAAAGGCCCCTCATTTGTAGTAGCGAATCCGCTACATCCTGCTTTGATTACTGTTGTATCGGTGTCAATTGCTAACGTACAATTTGTAGCTCCAGATTCTGTATCGATTGTTCCGGATCCGAAATTTGTACTATTAGTTATGTATCTTAATACTATTGATTGACTCACATCAACTTTTGCTTCTCCCGATGTATTTGAAGTGACATATCCCGTTAGACTATTTGATGTTTTTAGGCTTACTAATGATCCTATTAGTGATATTAAGATTGCTCCGATTACAAACCATGCTAGTGTTTTGTTAGAAATTTCCATTTACCTCAACTCCTCACCTTTTGCACTATCGCGCACTTACTGTTATATCTGCTCATTTTATTTATAAACTTTCTTATTTCTCCTCTTGAACAATATAAATATGAATATACTTGCTAGTGTGATTAATATTATCGTTGTTGTTATATAGTTAGTTTTTTTAGTTTCTGGTTGTTGTGCTCCTATGATAAATTTATCATTTTCTATTGTTGATGGATATGACTGCGTTATTACCTTATCTCCTGCGTATAATTTTAGATTTAATGTGTATTGTCCTGTTTTTATGTTTGTTGTATCCCAATATACGGTAATTTTTCCTGTTGTTGGATTAATAGTTGCTTTTGTAGTGTTAGCTGTTCCAACAACTACTCCGTTTGCATCTGTTACAATTATTTCCCCGTATGTATCTTCTATTGGAACATTCCAATCATTCGACACATCAACATCTAGTTTAGCTATTGTACCGAGCCTGAAATTTTTAACGCTTGCGCCCGTTATTATTAGATTATATTCGCCTATGTTGAATGTTTTGCTTAATATTATGTTTTTACTATTATAATTTATATCGTATTCTATATTGTATATTCCAGATTTTCCTATATTAAATATTTCTTCTATCTTTGTTGATACTCCAGGGATGAGGTTATATTGTTCTGGTATTTTTTTAGTATAGATTATTTCTCCATTTAAATCTCTTACATTTAGTGATCCGCTTATAGTGTTAATAATTTCGTCACCTTTATTCGCTAACGTTAGTGCGGCTATTGTGTCTTCAGGATTTATGGTCTGCGATATTGATAAAAATCCTTCTGCATATAATCCTGTATAAGGTACATTTACGACTAATTGATGTGATAATGATAATAATCCACTTATTGCGTTTGGATTTGTTCCCTCGTTAGTCTCTGCTATATTAATAATTATTATATTATTTCCTGGAGAAAGATATTCTGGTAATTTTACTTTATACGTGATGTCTTTTTCTGATTCATAACTTCTGATAGTTATTATGGGCGTATCTATTGTGATTACATACGCTAATGTTCCTTGAGCAGAAATTTTTAAAGTCATATCTTTAGCTTCAGTATTTACAATTTTTATCGTATAAGTATGCTCTTCTGTGTCATATGGCATTATTTTTTTTGATGGAGCAATACCTAATGCATTAACGTTATTTGTAATTAGTATTAGTATGAATATTATTGTTAATATATTGATTATATTCTTTTTATTCATCGCTACTCCTCTTTATTAATCCTTTACGTTTTAATTTTGCTCGTCTATATACTGTCCATACTGTTCTATCATCTCTATTTATTATTACTGCAATTTCATGGAATCGCATTTTCTTATTATCACGCAAATATTCGACCATTACTTCTAATACTGATAATGTTCTATCTTTGAATACAAATGAGGGTATGTCTACGTATTCTCTAGAAATTTCTTCACTTCTTTGTCTTATATTTTCGTTTATCATTTTATGTTTTAGTTTTGTACTAACGATACCCAATTGAATGAAATTGATATTGATCTATTTCCAGGCGGTTCCTGTGATGGTGCCTCTACTAGCGTATCAAGATATGCCTCGTCTTTACTATTATTATACTCTAGTCCTCCAATTACATTGTTAACTACTTGACCGGCATTTGTCCAACCCATGATTGATCCGGTTGTATTGAATGATCCTGCCTCGTTTTGTCTGGCTTTTATTTGGAAGTATTGTGTTCCTAATCCTGCTCCCGCGCTTAACCATAATGATGTTTGATTGAATGTTATACTTGTTAAGTTTGCTCTGA
>JANNSE010000046.1:0-17043 GCA_031402215.1 Candidatus Woesearchaeota archaeon
TCTTTACATAAAGGTTAGTAAGATATTGTTTATAAATTTTGCTTAGGATAAATTTTTATATAACCACTTTCTTGATATATTATGATTATCACGATATCCGGTCAAGCAGGTTCAGGAAAGACGACTGTTGGAAGAGCATTAGCTAAGAAATTGAAGTACGATTTCTATGATATTGGCACATTAAGAAAGATGGCCGGGAAAAAGCGTGGAATGACAATAGAAGAATATAACGAATATGGTATGACGCATCCTGAAACTGATACGGAAGCTGATGCTGAAGCGATAAAACTTGGAAAAACAAAAGATAATTTTGTAATACAAGGAAGAGTAGCGTATCATTTTATTCCAAAATCATTGAAGGTGTATTTGACTATAAGTCCTGATGTTGCTGCGAAAAGATTGTCTATGGATAATGATAATCCTGAGCGTAATAGTAAATCTAAGACTGCTTCTGTTGCTGAAATTAAGAAATTAAGTGTTGAAAGAGATAAGAGCGACAAGTTACGATATCAGAAGATATACGGAATAAAAGACTTTACTGATAAAAAGAATTATGATTTAATAATCGATACTTCTAAGTTAACTGTAGAACAAATTGTTGAGAAGATATTGGTTAAACTTAAATAGAAACAAAATGTTTTTAAATCAACTTCTAGTCCCTTTTGTTATTATATTAACGAGGTAATTACGATGGCTGAAAAGGTTAAGAAAGGAGATTTTATAGAACTAGATTATACTGCTATGATAAAAGGTAATGGTTTAGTATTCGATACCACATTAGAAGCAGATGCTAAGAAACACAAAATACATTCTGAAGGTATGAAGTATAAGCCTTTAGTTATAAAAGTCGGTGAAGGACAATTAGTAAAAGGATTAGATGCATTTGTCGTTGACAAAGTTCCTGGATCATACAAAGTTGAATTAGAGCCAGAACAAGCATTCGGTAAAAAGAACGCAAAATTATTACGATTAGTACCATTAAGCGTATTCCACAAAAATGAAATACAACCGGTTCCAGGATTAGAAGTTGAATTGGATAATAATAGAGGAATTGTAAGAACAGTAAGTGGTGGAAGAGTAATTGTAGACTTTAATCATCCATTAAGTTCACAAGACATAACATACGATATTGTAGTTAAAAGCATCGTTACTGATCCTAAGACAAAAGTTGAAGCAGCATTAGAATTATTCAGAATACCATTCGAAAAGGTACATTTTGAAAACGATAAAGCAACAGTAACATTCAAGACTAAAATACCGGATGAAGTAAGTGCACCAATAGCTGCAGAACTTAAGAAGTTAACAGATGTTGATGTAGAATTAAAGTAAATATTTTTATTTTATTGTTTTCTACTTATTTCTATATGTGTGTATCCTTTTGATGTGTCTGGCTTTAATACTATATATTCTGTATATGGATGATTGTCTGATTCTGTTTTGCTACTAGCAAAATTACCTGCTATTGAGAATATTATTGGAAGATTATAATTTTTAATTGCTTCTCTTATTTTTTGTTGAACTTTTATAAATCGAACTCTTGGTGCTAAATCTTGTTCACATTCTTTATAAAATTCTATGCATGTAGCATCTTGGAAAAATTGTGCTTTTTCAGGCTGTTTTAATTCAACTTTTAGTACTTCGCATAAATCTTTTGATGTAATCTCAGTTTTCCCAAAAATGTACGTTATATTTGCTTTTACGTCATGGACAAAGTAGGGTTTCAGTGCCTCTATGTCGATTGATCTATGCATTATCGCGCTATGATTGTGAATTATTAAGTCTATGCTTGTATTTGCAATATATGTGGCTTCATCTCTTTGTTTGTTTATAGGTTTTGGTGTGTGTGGCATATTATTTCCCCTCAACTAGAATATCTACTTTCGAATAGTGTCTTATTTATATGTTTTACCAATTCTTATTCTTATTTCTTAAAATTTTTAAATAGAACGATTCTCTAGTAGTTATAAATCAGTGGTAGGTGGTTGTTATGGATAAAATTCATCAAGCTTTGAATCCTAAGTTGGCTTCTAAAGACAATACAGAGAGAAATGCACTAGATGCAGAATTAGAAGAGATGCTAGCAAAGCAGAGAGCTTCCATAAAAGTTGTAGGCTGCGGAGGCGCGGGTAACAACACTATAAATAGAATTGCAGAAGTTGGCGTTGTAGGAGCGGAAACAATTGCAATAAATACTGATGCACAAGACTTACTATATACTACTGCTGATAAAAAAATTCTAATTGGTAAAGATTTAACAAAAGGACTTGGAGCAGGCGGAGTGCCAAAGATTGGTGAAGACGCATGCCGAGAACAAGAACATGAAATAAAGAATGCAATACAAGGCGCAGACATGGTATTCTTAACATGCGGACTTGGCGGTGGAACTGGTACTGGATCAGTTTCAGTAGTATCAGAAATCGCAAAAAAACAAGGCGCATTAACAGTTGCAATCGTAACAATTCCATTCTCAATGGAAGGACATAGAAGATACGAAAATGCAATGTACGGTCTAGACAATCTAGAGAAAAACGTTGATACATTAATAGTAATTCCAAACGATAAATTAATCGAATTAGCTCCAGACTTACCATTACATACAGCATTCAAAGTAGCAGATGAAATATTAACAAATGCAGTAAAAGGAATTGCTGAATTAATTACAAGAGCAGGTTTAGTAAATTTAGACTTTGCAGATGTAAAAGCAGTAATGGGTAACGGTGGAATTGCATTAATTGGTATTGGAGAATCTGATACTGAAAATAGAGCGATGGAAGCAGTTGACAAAGCAATTCATAATCCATTATTAGACGTTGACATTACTGGTGCAAATGGTGCATTAATCAATGTATGTGGCGGAACTGATTTAACATTAAGCGAAGCTAAAAAAATAGTTGAAGCAATCTCTGTAAAATTAGATGAGGATGCACGTATGATTTGGGGTGCACAAATCTCAGAAGACTTACAAGGCACAGTTAGGGTAATGTTGATAGTTACAGGAGTTAAGAGTTCACAAATAACGGGCAGAAGTCAAGTCGAGCCTAAAGATAGAAAAGGTCAAATGACTGATTCGTTGGGAATTGAATTCTTGTAAAGGATTAAATATGATTGGATCAGATAATGTTGCATCTATAGAACAAGCTACGCCTTCTCTTGTGGAGATAGCTAATGGTTATTTAGTTAGTGTAGTAGTTCCTAAAGATCGCACAGTAACTTCTATAGGATTCTATAAAGATACATCAAATTATGTTGCAACAGTATCTTTAGATTCTATTGCTATTTTTGATGCAGAAGATAATTCTCCAATCGCAAAACACGATCGCATTACAGGAGATACTTTCTGGTATCTAAATTCTGGTAAGACTATCCCAGACGTTATACAAAATCAGCGCACATTAAAGAAAAAAGGGAGAGAATATTCTAAAGAATTATCTGAAGTGTTAACGAAAGGAATATCAGATTACATTTCAAGATTTCATGCATTTTGTAAGAAATAGCTTCTACAAATCATCAAAACCTTTATAAATAAATTATCGTTCCTTCCTCTTATAATAATATAAACGGTTCTCAAACCGTAAACTGATGCATTGAAATTCTCGTAGCATGCGTCGAACGTAATCGTCGTTGACGGTTAAAATAATGTTATACTATACGTATACAGATTATAATAAAACTTATTATAACAATTAATAAAAAAATATTCGAGGTAAAATAAAAATGGCTGAAGACAATAAACAGGCAGCAAAGAACGCAGCAAAAGCAGCTGCAGATTCCAAGAAGGCAAAGAAGAAGAAATGGTTCCCAATAATCGCTCCAGAAACATTCCAAAATAAGGTAATTGGAGAAGTATTATTAGAAGACGCATCAGTATTAATGAATAGAACTGTTAAGGTTAACATGATGCAGTTAATGGGCGACATGAAGAAACAAAGTGTTAATATCATGTTCAAAGTTAACGATGTAAAAGACGGAAAAGCATATACTCAAGCAGTAAAGTTCGAAATCTCAGCATTTTCCATGAAGAGATTAGCAAAGAGAGAAAAGGACAAATTATCAGACAGCTTTGTTGTAAAAACAGCAGATGGTAAGTTAGTAAGATTAAAATCAGTAATGATAACAAATGCTATGACTAATGGTGCAGTACTTGCTTCATTAATCAAAACATGTAGAGCAGTATGTAAGGAGATAGTTAATAAGATTAAGTTCGAACAACTATTAATTGACTTAGTAACATACAAATTCCAAAAGGAAATAAGAGAATCATTACATAAGGTTTACCCATTAAGAAACTTCGACATCAGAGTAATGGAACTTGAAACAAAGAAGAAGAAGGAAACTGTTGAAGAAGAAATGTTAATGAAGTTAAAGAAGGAAAGAGACAAAAAGTTAGCTGAAAAGGCAGATGAAGAAGAGCAAAAAGCAAAGGCAAATCAATCAGATGAAAAAGAATCTGATAATGCTGATGAAGACTCTGAAGATACTGACGAGCCAGCAAACAATGTTCCAGAAGATGCAGAAACATCAGAAGAAGAAACTGATGATGAGGATGCAGAGTCTGAAGAGACAGAAGAGTAAATCTCTTTTTTTTATTCTTTTTATTTTTTTAATATTAAACTTTTTAATCTCAAACATTCTATATATTAACAATGATTAACGAAGACTACGATTTGGAACTTGAAAGAGTGGTTGCAGAGATAAAAAAGCACAAAGCAAAAAAAGTTCTAGTACAGTTAGGTGAAGGATTAAAGCCAAGATCTATAGAAATACAAGAACACATTTTAACTCAAATTCCAAATTGTCAAATTTATTTTTGGCTAAACAGCTGTTATGGCAAGTGTGACATACCTGAAATTCTCGACAGTAAAACTAATGATTTTGATTTGTTGATACAGTTCGGACATTAAGAATTCTAAAAACATTTTTTTTATCATATTCTATCGTCGATAAAACAACACTGTTTTTTAGTAAAATCAAAAATATTAAATAGTTCTTAGATTATACAATATTATTACTTGAATTTGTAAAACAATTTTATCGAGGATAAAAATGACTTATGAACTAATAATTACTGAAAAACCAAATGCTGCTGAAAAAATAGCGCAAGCATTAGCAGATTATAAACCAATAAAAAAAGCATTTCAAGGCGTTCCATATTATGAAATTACGCATAAAGGTAAAGATATTGTAGTAGGATCTGCAGTAGGACACCTATATACTATAGCTGAGACAACAAAATCATTCAAATATCCTTCTTTTGTATTAGAGTGGAAAGCAACATGCGATGTTGATCCAAAAAGCTTCACAAGAAAATACGTTGAAGCTTTAAAGAAAATTGCTAAAGGCGCAAAAGAATTCACAGTAGCAACTGATTATGATATAGAAGGTGAAGTAATAGGACTAAACGTTGTTAGATATATATGTAAGCAGAAAGATGCTTCAAGAATGAAATTCTCAACATTAACAAAGCCAGACTTAATAGAAAGTTATGCTCATAAATCCAAAAGTCTAGATTGGGGACAAGCATACGCTGGTGAAGCAAGACACTTCTTAGATTGGATGTACGGCATAAATCTAAGTAGGGCATTAATGCTTTCATTAAAGAGTGTAGGACAATTCAAGATCATGAGTTCAGGAAGAGTTCAAGGACCGTCATTAAAAACAATAGTGGACTTGGAAAAAGAAATTGCAAAATTCAAACCAACACCATTTTGGGAAATACAAGCAGACGGATTATTGGATAATAAACATGTAGAATCATGGTATGAAAAAGGACAAATTAAAGACGAGAAAGAAGCACTAAGAGTATATCATAAAGTAAAAGGTAAAGATGGAACTGTAAAAAGCTTAACTAAATCAGAATTTGTACAAAAAGCACCAGTACCATTTGATTTAACAACGTTGCAAACAGAATCATATAGATTCTTTGGAATAAGTCCAAAACAAACATTAGAAATAGCACAAGAATTATACACTGGAGGATACATTTCATATCCAAGAACTTCATCGCAAAAATTGCCAAAAGAAATTGGATACAAAAAAATATTAGATTCATTAGCAAAGAGCTCAGCATACAAACATTTAGCAGAATCGGTATTGAAAACGCCTTTAGTACCAACAGAAGGTAAGAAAACAGATCCTGCACATCCAGCAATCTACCCAACAGGACAATTGCCACACGTCCAAGACAGAGTACATAAAGTATATGATTTAATTGTTAAAAGATTCTTTTCATGTTTCGGTGAAGATGCTAAGAGAGAAACAGCAACAATAATAATAGATATTGAAAAAGAATTATTTGTTGCAAAAGGAACAAGAACAACATTCAAAGGATGGCATGTATATTATGAACCATACGTAAAATTAGAAGATCAAGAGATGCCTGCAGTAAAACAAGGAGACAAGTTCAAGAATAAAGAAGTTACAAAACACGATAAATTTACACAACCACCAAGAAGATATACTCAAGCATCATTAATAAGAGAATTAGAAAATAGAAATCTAGGAACAAAAGCTACAAGAGCAGCAATCATAGATTCATTATACGAAAGAAATTATGTGAAGAATGATCCAATAGAAGCAACAGAATTAGGAATGGAAACAGTACGTGTTCTAGATAAATATTGTCCAGAAATTAATGATGAACAATTAACAAGACATTTCGAAGAAGAAATGGAAGAAATAAGAGAGAAAAAATTAAGCGAGCATAAGATATTAGTTGAAGCAAAAGGCGAATTAACAAAAATGCTTGAGAAATTCAAGAAAAATGAGAAAGTCATAGGAGCAGAACTCTTAACTTCGTACAAGAAAGCATTAGAAACAGAAAGTCACATAGGACCTTGCCCAAAATGTGGTAAAGGAACACTAAGAATAACATATTCGAGAAAGAGTAAAAGAAGATTTATTGCATGTGATGCATATCCTAAATGCGAGAACATATTTAACATGCCGTTTGGTAAAGTTAAGGCCACAGAAAAGATTTGTGATAAGTGTAAGTATCCGATAATACAAGTAATAGCGAATAGAAGATTTCAAGAAATGTGTTTGAACAATGATTGTCCATCAAAGAAATCTGGAGACAAAAAAATACAGAAAGAACTAGATGGAATAGAATCTGGAAAGATAGAAAAAGATTGTCCAGTATGCAACAAGCCTTTGGCATTAAGAAGATCTATGTTCGGACAATTTTTGGGATGTACAGATTATCCAAACTGTAGATATATAGAGAAGATTCCAAAAGATGAAGCTGATAAAAAAGTAATTGAAGAAAAAAGAAAATACATTTCTCATAACAAAGAAAAATATGTTGCTGAAATGGCTGCAAAAGCTGAAGCTAGAAAAAATAGATTTGGCGGAAAATTCGGCGGAAAGAAAGTCTCATCAATAGAGAAGGAAGCATCGAAAGCGACAGTAAAGGGAACAGGCAATAAAGAAACAAGTTCAACAGTAAAGAAGGATGCTAAAAAAGACAAAATTCCAGTCAAGAAAGCTCCGGTAAAAAAGACTTCAAAGAAATAAGATTATAAAAATACCTTTTTAATGACTATAGCTATTTAGTCTCCGCCATCATCAAATTCGAAGTCTGAATCCATATCTAGATCATCATCATCATTATCTAATTCGGTATCATCTTTACCAAGTTCGAATTCATCGCCCTTTTTCTTATCATCAATAGCGATAATCCCCTCAACATCATACTCTTCTTTTATTTGTTTCTTCTTTTCAGGTTTCTTAGATTCTTTAGTCATTATAATTTCCCTCTGATATAGCAACCCATAGTATCTCTACTAATATATAAAGATTTTGGCTGAGAATAAGTGAATATAAAATGGGGCTGCCATCGGAAACCTTTTAAGAAAAGCTTTAGCAAAAATGAAGGTCGCTAAAGCGACGACGTGATGTATTTTAAGAATAAAAAATGGGGCTGCCCGGATTTGAACCGGGATCGCAAGGTCCCAAACCTCGAAGGCTAACCAAGTTACCCCACAACCCCATGATATACAGAAAAGAAAAGCGTGGTGTTTTTAAATATTTCCCTATTGTGCAAATATTGTAGTCAGGTTATAAGCCTGTCGCAACCACAAAGTATATAAATAATGGCTTCACTTATTCTGAATGTAATTGTGAGGCTCGGTGAGAAAATGATTAAGAAATTTTCTATTGTAATGTTTGTTCTATTGTTATGTGTCTCATTTGTGCACGCTGCTGTACCTATAGTGAAGTATAGTGCGGTTAGTGATGTTGTAACAGAAGATGATAATACTGCACAGTATAAGTTCGCAGTAACCAATACTGGCGCAAGAGAAGATAGATTCCAATTCTATACTATAAATGCATTTTGGGATTTAAGCCCGACTATAGTCACAGTACCTGCTGGAAGTACGACTGTATTCGATATGGATATCACATTAAATGATAGAAAGATATACGGTCCACAATTAGTGCCTGTAACAATAAAATCATTAAATAGCGAGGATTCAATTGTTGAAGAGGTATATGTATATATAAGACAATCTAATACCATAAGTCCATCTTATGTTCCAAATGTAAAAATTTCTGACGTAAAAATGGATGAAGAAATCGATCCTAGAACACCTTTATCTATAGAAATAGAGATGCAAAATCGTAATCCTTTGGATATAACAGATTTGAGAATAGTTATTGATTCAAAATTATTTAGTAAAGAGGTTCAAACATCACTAGGACCGTTAGAAGGTAAAACAAACCAAATACTTCTTGACTTAAATAAATTACAAGAGCCAGGAATATATTCTATAAGCATAAAATTAATTACTGCTAACAAAACTGTTACACAAGTACAGAAAGAAGTCAAAGTAGTTCCGTACTCTCAAGTTACCGTTGAACAAACAAAAGTACGAAGATTATTCTCCTATTCTGAATCTTTAAAATTACACAATAATGGAAATTATGAAACTGTAAAACAGATAAAAGTACATAAAAATTTCTTTGCAGGAATATTCACAAAATCTTATATTGCTGATTCATCAGTTACTAGCAGTAAATTAAGAGAAGACGGTTTAACATATATGGTTTGGGAGATTCCATTAAAACCTCAAGAATCACAAAATCTAGTCGTAACAACGAGTTATAATAGTCTAGCTGTACTAGTGATTTTGATAATTGCAGGAATAGTAATGTACTACATATTCAGGAGTCCTATACTGTTGTATAAGAGAGCAAAGATTATTGTATCAACAGATGATGGAATAACTGAGATACGAGTTAAGCTACATTTAAAGAATAGATCTGGTAAAGAGATTAGAAATGTGAAAGTAATTGATAGGCATCCAAAAATAGTTTCATTAGTAGAAGATAATAGCATAGGTTCAATGAAGCCAACAAAATTATTATCTGCAGATAAAGTACATTCATTACTAATGTGGAATTTAGAAGCATTAGAACCTTATGAGGAGAGATTATTGAGCTACACAATCAGATCCAGATTAAACATTGTAGGAAACATGCACTTGCATTCTGCAAAAGTAAGATTCTTGAGTCCATCAGGCGAGAGAACGACAAGCAGTAATGATGTAACATTGTTACACAGATCTATGAATACTGTAGAATACAAGTAATTTTTTATTCTTTATTTCTAGAATAATTTCACAATTATTTATTCATATAAAACTTCTTTTTCTTATTATCAAATTTCTCAATAGCATATCTCAACATAGTTCTAGGCATTGTCTTATAATGTTTTTTTAAGAATTCTTCCTCAACTTTTTGATCTCTCTTACCAACTTCTCTAAGCATCCAGCCTACGGCTTTATGGATTAAATCGTGTTTATCATTCAATAAAATCTCTGAAATATTCAATGTATCATTGAAATCTTTCTTGCCGATGAAGTATGCTGTAGAAATTATTGAAATTCTTTTTTCCCACAAATCAGAAGATTTAGCTAACTTGTATAATATCTTGCGTTCATTACGTCTAGTATATAGGTGTACTCCAACAATTTTATGTGCTGACGTGTCAACTAGGTCCCAGTTATTTATGTATTTAGCATTATCTAAATATGTATTGTAGATTTGTTTTTTCTCATCATCATTTTTTGCTCGTTCGTATTTGCTGACTAAAATTAACAATGCAACAAGTCTACACTCATGATATTTGTTATATAACAATTCTATAGTATCCTCGATACTTATGTCCTTGTACTTCTGAGCCACGCTACGTATTTCAGGAACAGTTGCACCATAAAATATGTCTCCTTCACCATATTGTCCAGGACCTGTTTTAAAGAATCTAAGAGAATGTTTAGCTCGTTCTGGACTACCAAATTTTTTTAAGTCTAATATGATTTTTTGAATCATTTTAATTCTTTATACATTTTATATTCAAACGGCTTAAATCCGAAATGTTTGTAGATTTCAAATGCGTGAATATTATCGAGAGAAACATCAATCATACAATGCATTACTTTTTCTCGTTTTAAATATTTAAGAAAGTCCGCAACTAGTTTTGAAGATAAACCTTTTCCCCTATATTTTTTGTTTGTATATAATTTATTAATATAACCTATCTCTTTAGCGCCATATCCTTTTGGCAAATTAATTATACTACCGTAAATATATCCGAAAAGTGTTTTGTCGTCTTCAACTGCAAAAAAATATCCGTTTTTCGCGACAACTTTTTTTAGAAAATCTTTTTTACACGCGCTCTTTACAATATCATATTGAAAGATTTTTTGCTTTACTAATTTTTTATTATCTCGAGCAAAATCTTTTTCCATTTTATAGAACTGTTCAAAATCTTCTTTTTTTAGTTGTCTTGTTTCCATTTTGGAAGTCAATTATTATTGTTATCAGAACTATTGTTATAAAAATTGAGTCCCTTCACCCGGACTCGAACCGGGAACTTCACGGTTACGGCTGAACAATTTTCATTCATAGTCATTTTGACATAGTCGATTGTTTTCTACAGCCGTGCGCTCTACCATTGAGCTATGAAGGGAATAAATAATTGGAATTAGAAATGGTTTATAAAGATTTTTAAAATCTTTAAGTTATCCTTATCGAGACTTGTGCCTACACAACCAAAACTTTTATAAATGACCTAAAATTCCTTTTATCTAGACATAATATTTTAGCGATGCTATTGACAACTGTCTGAACACAAATTAACTATAAGTTATTCGTAACTTACTGTCCAGTTATAATTGGGGAAATACATAATGATTGTCGATAGGCTATACACATTCTAATGTCATACGAGAGTGGTGTAGCCATAGGTATAACGATTTTACTGCCTTGGTAGTGTAGCGGTTTATCATGAGGCCCTGTCGAGGCCTCGACCCGGGTTCGAGTCCCGGCCAGGGCGTATTTATTTTTATTCGAATGTTTTATTCGATGTTCGGACGCAGATTGCGGCCGTAAACTGGGTCCGTAGCTCAGCCTGGTTAGAGCAATGCACTTTTAACAAAAACAAACGTTTTTGAAACTTTCAAAGACGTTGAAAGTAATGCATTGGCCGCGAGTTCAAATCTCGTCGGACCCGTAAAATTTTTTTTGGAACGCAAAGAAACAAAGTTTCTTGCGCCTAGGAAACACGTGTTTCCTCGTAATTTAGTAAAAAGGTCGCCGTGGGCGACGCAGTTTAATAATGTTTGAGGGGATGTCAAAAATGGTCAAGAAGAGAAAATCAAAACCGTCAGAAAAGCTCGATGTGAGCAATCATATTCTAGTACCAAAACACGACAAGTGTTCTGAGACTGAAAAGAAAGCATTGTTAAAAAAATACAATATAACAATAGCAGATCTACCAAAAATTTCCGTCAATGATGCAGCAATTGTTGATATGGATTTAGAGCCTGGAGACGTTGTAAAAATAACAAGAGAAAGTCCAACTGCAGGAGAAACAGTATTCTACAGAGTAGTTATTGAGATTAAATAAGGTGAATAAACATGAGTGATACTTCCAAACTTTTAATAAAAAAATATTTTGATGAAAGCTCATTTATTGAGGCTGACATTAGATCATTCAACCACTTCATTGAGATTGAATTGCAAAAGATTATTGAAGAGAACCGCGTAGTCGAGCCGACAATAATTCCAAGCAATGTTGAAGAATACAAAATCTTGTTAGACAAAATTTCTATAACAAAACCAGAAATAACAGAAGCAGATGGTTCTAAAAGAATAATTTATCCAATGGAAGCACGTCTAAGAAAATTATCATACAGTGCACCAGTATTCATTGAGATATCAAGTCACATTAATGGCGCACAAAGAGAATCATTCAGAACACAAATCGGTTCTATTCCAGTAATGTTAAAATCAAAATATTGTCACTTACACGGATTGTCACATGATGATTTGATTGATAAGGGCGAAGATCCAGATGATCCGGGTGGTTATTTCATAGTAAACGGAACTGAAAAAGCACTTGTTAAGATCGAAGATTTAGCAGCAAACAAATTCTTAGTATCAGCTTCAAGCAGTACAACAACACAATTCGAAGGTAAATTATTCTCCGAGAGAGGATCATACAAGATTCCACACACAATTGAAAAATTGAAAGACGGAATAGTATATTTATCATTCACAAGAGTAAAGAGAATACCATTAACAGTAATAATCAAGGCTCTTGGCGTCGTTAAAGATGAAGAGATAATGAAATACATACAGTTAGATGATAGCAGTGAAGTGTTCATCAACTTATACGAATTCGTAGACATAAAGACCGAAGATGATGCAGTAGATTATATTGCAAAGAGAATCGGTATTATGCAAACTAAGGAAATAAGAATGGAAAGAACAAGAGAAATCTTGGACAAATACTTATTACCACATATAGGTCTTGAGAAAAATGCTAGATTATCAAAAGCACAAAACTTGTGTAAAATGATGAAGAAGTACGTGTTAGTATATAACAAATACCTTCCAGCAGATGATAGAGATCATTACATGAACAAGAGATTAAAAATGTCTGGTGACTTACTAGCAGATTTAATCAGAGCAAACTTGAAAATATTAATTGGAGATATGTTATACAATTTCCAAAGAATAGTCAAGAGAGGAAAGTTCCCTAATCTAAAAGTGATAATTAGAGACAAGCTTCTAACACAAAGAGTATACAGTAGCATGGCTACAGGCTCATGGGTTGGAGGAAGAAAAGGAATTAGTCAGAGAATGGAGAGACTAAACTTCTTGCAGGTACAATCAACATTACAAAGAGTGATTAGTCCATTAAGTGCTTCACAAGAAAACTTCGAGGCAAGAACACTACATCCAACGCACATGGGTAGATTATGTCCAGCAGAAACTCCAGAAGGTACAAACATTGGATTAAGAAAGAATCTTGCATTATTAGCAAGTATCACTCAAGAAATTGATGAGGATGAAGTATTAAAAACATTGAAAGGCATGGGCCTTGAAATGGCAAAATAAGATATTGATTAAAGGTGTGAAAATTAAAAATTTTCAAACCAAAAAGGTGTAAAAAATGGTTGAATTATTCATTGATAATAAATTCGTCGGAAATGTTAAAGACGGTAAAAAGTTCGCTGATGATATCATATCAGGCAGAAGAACAGGTAAAATACCATCAGAAGTTAATGTACGTTATGATCAAAAATTAGATCAAGTACTAGTAGAGACTTCTAGAGGTAGAGTAATCAGACCGCTTGTAGTTGTTAAGGATGGTAAGCCAATATTAACAGAAAAGCACATCGAACAATTAAAGAATAATCAATTGACATGGTCCGATTTAGTAAAACAAGGTATCATAGAATACTTAGATCCAACAGAAGAAGAGAATGCATATGTAGCATTCTACGAAGTTGAACTAACATCAGAACATACACACTTAGAAATTTCACCAATAGATTTATTGGGATTATGTACAAGTTTAATTCCATTCGGTCAATTCAACCAGGGTGTACGTTTGTCACAGGGTTCTAAGAACCAGAAACAAGCAGTTGGTTTCTATGCTTCAAATTATTTCTGTAGAATTGATATGGATGTAAACGTATTACAGTATCCGCAAGTTCCAGTTGTAAAGACAATAATGAGCGATGTATCTGAGTACGAAAAGCATCCATCAGGTCAAAACATTGTAATCGCAGTAATGCCATATGATGGTTATAACATGGAAGATGCAGTAGTAATAAACAGAGGATCAGTAGACAGAGGATTAGGAAGAAGTACATATTTCAGACCAGTTGTATCTGAAGAATTAAGATACCCTGGTGGTTTAATGGATGAGATTGTAATTCCAAACAAGGATGTTAAAGGTTACAGAACTGAAAAAGATTACAGATTCTTAGAAGAAGACGGAATCGTAAGTGCCGAATCTAAAGTAGCAGAAGGAGACGTAATCATAGGAAAGACAAGTCCTCCAAGATTCTTAAACTCAATGGATGAGTATAATTTAGCAGGAAATATTAGAAGAGAAAGTTCAATGACTCTAGAACACGGAGAGAAAGGTGTTGTTGATTTAGTAATGTTATCAGAAAATGAAGAAGGTAACAGATTAATCCAAGTAAGATTAAGAGAACAAAGAATTCCAGAAATTGGAGATAAATTTGTTTCAAGACACGGTCAAAAAGGTGTTATTGGATTAGTTGTTCCAGAACAAGATGTTCCATTCTCGGAATCTGGAATGAGACCAGATATAATATTCAACCCACACGGTCTACCAAAAAGAATGACTGTAGCACACTTAATTGAAATGTTAGGTGGAAAGCTAGGCGCATTAGATGGAAGACACATTGATGGTACAACATTCGACTGTGAAAATGCAGATGACATGAGAAAAGCATTAGGCGAATTAGGATTCAAAGAAGACGGTACAGAAGTAATGTACTCAGCAGTCACAGGAAAAGCATACAGTGCAAGAATATTCATCGGAAATATGTACTACCAAAGATTAAAACATATGGTAGCAAATAAGATGCATTCAAGAGCAAGAGGTCCAATCCAATTGTTAACAAGACAACCAACTGAGGGAAGAGCCAAAGAAGGTGGTTTGAGACTTGGAGAGATGGAGAAGGATACATTCGTAGCACACGGTGCATCAATGCTCCTTAAAGAGAGATTTGATTCTGATAAGACAATCGTTCCAGTATGTGAAAAGTGCGGATTGATTGCAATCTACGATGGTAGAAAGAATAAGAGTTATTGCCCAATATGTGGTGATAATGTAGAAATAAGCAACGTAGAAATTGCATACGCATTCAAACTATTTATGGATGAGATTAGATCATTCGGTGTATATCCGAAGATGATATTAAAAAGCGAGTATCAATAGGTAACTTAAGGAGATATTGAGGTTCAAAATGGATGAGTACGTTCACAAAAAAATAGACAAGATAGAATTTGGATTTATGGGTTCTAAAGCTATAAAGGACATGGCATCAGCAAAAATTGTAACACCAGAATTATACGATAAGGAAGGTTACCCTGTTGATGGTGGCTTGATGGATATTAGATTAGGAGTAATTGATCCAGGTTTAAAGTGTAAGACATGTGGTGGAAAGCTAAAAGAGTGTCCAGGACACTTTGGTTACATGGAGCTTGCAAGACCAGTAGTACACATAAAGTTCATAACACTAATCTACGATTTAGTAAGATGTACTTGTAGAGATTGTGGAAGAATATTAATTCCAAAAATAAAAATTGACAAGTGCCTTGAAGATTTAGACAAAGCAGAACTTGAAGGTGGATTAACAGCTCGTAGAGACAGAATAAAAGAAATAATAACTGAGCTTAAATCAACAAATCAATGTCCTTACTGTAAGGCAAAACAATTCAAGATTACATTAGAGAAACCAACTACATTCATTGAAGAAGAGAAAAAGATATCACCAATTGAAGTAAGAATGAGATTGGAAAAAATGACTGATGATGATCTTAAAGTATTCGGAATAAATCCAAACGCATTAAGACCAGAATGGACAATATTAACAGTAATGCCAATTCCATCAGTAACAATGAGACCATCTATCACATTAGAATCTGGTGAAAGATCAGAAGATGATTTAACACACAAGCTTGGTGATATAGTTAGAATCAATCAAAGATTATTCGAAAACATAAACGCTGGAGCGCCAGAAATAATTATTGAAGATTTATGGGACTTATTACAATACCATATAACAACATTCTTTGATAACGAAGTTTCACAACTACCTCCTGCAAGACACAGATCAGGTCAACCATTAAAGACATTGACAGCAAGAATCAAGAGTAAAGAAGGTAGAATCAGACACAATCTAGCTGGTAAGAGAGTTAACTTCTCAGCAAGAACTGTAATTAGTCCAGATCCAAAGTTAGCAATAAACGAAGTAGGAGTTCCTAAAGTTGTTGCAATGAAACTTACTGTACCACAAAGAGTTACAGCATGGAATATTGATTACTTGAAACAATTCGTATCAAGAGGACCAGACACTTATCCAGGTTCAAACTATGTAATTAGACCAGATGGCAAGAGAAAGAGAATCACAAACGAGACTAAGGAACAATTACTAGAAGAGATACAACCAGGATTTGTAGTTGAGAGACACTTAATGGATGGAGACATTGGAATATTCAACAGACAACCATCATTACACAGAATGAGCATGATGTGTCATAAAATAAGAGTACTTCCAGGATTAACATTCAGATTAAATCCATGTGTTTGTGAACCATACAACGCAGACTTCGATGGAGATGAGATGAACTTGCACATTCCACAAACTGAGGAAGCAAGAGCAGAAGCAGAAATATTAATGCATGTACCAACACAAATCATCTCACCAAGATACGGTCTAAGTATTATTGGATGTAACAAAGATGCACAAACTGGAATGTATGTTCTATCTAAAAAAGACTTCAAACTTACAAGAGAAGAAGCAGTTGACTTATTAATGTCAATTGGAGTAACAGACTTCTCAAGACTTCCTGATAAAGAAATAGTAACTGGTAGAGATGTAATAAGTTCAATGCAAGTTGTTAGAACTCCTATTATGAATGTTGTTGATAAAGCATTAAATATTATTTCATTAGGTCAATGGTCTAAGTTGAAGAAAGAATACAAATTTTCTG
>JANNSE010000047.1:0-5210 GCA_031402215.1 Candidatus Woesearchaeota archaeon
TTGATGATGTTTTTTGTGCCTATATTATAAGAAAATTTATAAATTACAGTTTGTAGATTATAGCTAATTGGTTTTTATATTCAATTAGTAAAAAAGTTATAGGGTGGGATTTCATGAATAAGCACGTTTCAATATACATTATATTATTTCTATCATTGACTTTATCTGTTTCTGCTGTTACGATTAATAGCGTGAGCGTTACGAATCCAGATGTATTTTTTTCCAGTGTGGACGGGAATAATAAAGCATATCTGGTTGTTAACGTTACAGGAGCAAATAGTAGCGAGTCTGCTATTGATGTAACTGCTGATTTCTTTGCATTTAACGCTAATTGCGCCGGTTCAGGAACATCTGTAATTAGATTAGATAAACAGAGTGAAGATATATGGATTGGTACTTGTGATCTTGGTGATGAAGCTGGTGCTCTAACTCCTAATACCTTCAAAGACGAAAAAATTATAATTAAAGCCAATGATTCTCTTAATCCGACCGGTTCTGGTACTAGTGACTTTACAATTGCAATATATAATGTAGGCATTCCTACGGGCAACTCTTGCTACCAATTTGTAGAACCCTCAACAAATTTTAATACCGAGACAAATTTTAATAATATAGATCTTAAATTAGTAATACAGGCCAATGATGATTCTGCTTGTCTATCTAGTGGGTATAATTGGAATACGGGTTGGTTAACTGTAGGGGAATTGACTTTCGACGGTGTTAATTTTAGAAATAATGTTGTTGATGCTAAAAAAATCATACAATTATCTGACATAGTTAAATTAAAATTTGCGTCATCCGGAACTTTCCAAAATAATAGATTAACTATAGATACAATTCAACTACCTGAATTATCGAATGTCACCTCATTAAATGTTAAGTTATACCACTTATCTTTAATATCTCCTACTATTGATTTTATTCTCAGTGATAATTATGTATTACCTCCATCTTCTTTGACCTATTGGACTCCGAACGGTTTTGATACTACGATGCAGAATTATACTTATAATCTAGATTTCACTGTCGGTCAAAACTTTAAAGGTTTTAGGATAACAGATAATAGTACTCCTATTATAATTTCTTATTCTCCGTCCATAACTACTCTACCTTTCAACACCACGAATGTCACATTCAATGCTTTGGTCAATGGAACTGGTACTCCTGTTAGTAAAGTTTTATTTATTCTAAACGGGGTTTCAAATAATGCAAATTGTGTTGTTTTAAATCCAGAACAATCTAATTGTTCGTTAGCATTGACACAAACTGACGGAATATACAATCTAAGTATTGCTGCATATGATTTTGGTGGAGAGGTAGGTAATGCTAAAATAATTAACTTATCCTACTCCGTCCAAACAAGTCCGCCGGTAATAACTCCTATTACTCCGACGAGCGGAGCAACATATACAAGCGTTGCAGGTTCAATGCTTAAATTAAAGTTTACTGCAACTGATGGTAATGGTATAAGTTCATGTACATACGCACTAACTGGTCCAGTGACGATAAATACATCAACATTCACTTGTGTAGATAATGCTAGTGTACAATTATATTTACTTACAGGAACATACAATTTACTTTTATCTGCGACAGATGGTTCTGGAATGACGACTGTTTCAAATATTTCATTCACAGTAACAGATATGACTGCTCCAGTAATAACAAATAATTCAACTAATCCTACTAGCAATAATGCTGTTTTATCTGTAAATACTGACGAGAGTGCAACTTGTAAATATGATACTGTTGATTTACCTTATGCCGACATGCGTAAAACTTTCAAAAACAATGTATCTAAACATACTGTTGCATTAGAATTGGATAAAGATAAAGTCTACGATTATTATGTTAGATGTTTAGATTTATCAAGCAACGCAAACAAAGAATCTTTACAAGTAACATTAGTATACGGTACTGCTCCTGTCGAGAATAACACTGTTGTTAAAGTTGATCCAACAGATACTTATGATTTAGGAACTGTTCCTGTAGGAACTAAAGTTGTCAGTATAGATAAGGCAGGAATTCCAATATTAAGTTTAATCATAACAACTAGTAAAATAGCAGATGATGTAAGTCTAAAACTTACTACAGTATCAAAGCCTGAAGAAACGTATTCTGAAAAAGTTTACAAATATGTTACTATAGAACACGCTGCATTAAGCGATGATAGTATAACTAATGTAAAAATAAAATTCTCAGTCGATAAAAAATGGTTAACAGATAACAATATCAACAGTAGCGACGTAGTCTTAGTAAGATACGGTATTAACGGATGGACTCCATTAAATACTAATTTAACAAGAGAATCAGACGATGGTACTGAAATATTCTATTTAGCAGACAGTCCGGGTTTGAGTCTATTTGCAATATCTAAAAACATTCCGCCAGTAGTTCCTATTACTCCTATCACAACAACCGATACTTTAACTAATGTCACTACAAATGCTACAACTACAGATACTGAACTGTTACAGAAGAGAAACATTAATTGGTTCTGGGTAATATTATTGAGTATAATCGTGTTCGTATTAATTGTATTATTTGTATTAGTACAAAAGAATGATGCGGAAAATCCGCCAATATTCCCTGAGGATAGAACTCCATGGGGTAGAGTAAGAAGATTATTCAAATAAATTTTTTAATTCTTTAAGAAAATTATAAATAAATATAATAAAAAAATTAAACTAAAACAGCACTTACGATGCCGTCTTGTCCTGGTCTATTTGTTATTTTAGCATTACCTTTGCTTGTTGCAATGATAGTGCCTTTTGTCATGATGTTTCTTCTAATGAAGTTTTTATCAGCAGGACTATCAACAACACTCTTTATTGTTTCAACAGTGAACTTTTTGGTCTTAGGATCATATACGTTTACTTTATCTACGTTTAATAATCTTAATTTTTGACCTGCACTCTTTGTTCTAATGTGTTGAAGCTTTAATTTTCCAACTTTAGTCATTGCGGGTAATCTACCAATCAAGTGTTGTCTTTTCTTGATTATCTTAGACTTATATCTTGCGCCACTTGGCTTTCTCTTTGATTTTGATTGTATAATAACCATTCTATTTACCTCTTGGAAGGTCTCTTCCAATTATATGCTCTTAATTTTGTACTCTTACCATAACCACAACTACTGCATACGCCAGTTGAAACATTTCTAGAATGCTTACCACATCGTCTACAAGTTATGTGATTCTTTCCCTTTGATCGCTCACCCATTGAAGAAGTTCCTTTAGTCATGTGTATTCACCTTAATCTGTAGGCATAACGACTGTAATCATGTCGCCCCTTAAAAACATAATACCAATTTTTCTCTTTACTTCGCCATCTACTCTTTCTTCAGCGTTTTCTAGTACACAATTGATATGCATATCTAAAGCTCTTAATATTCCAACGTATTGTCTATTATTCTTTAGTTCGATTATAACTTTCTTGTTCTTTGCATTGTTTAATGCATCTATTGGTCTGCTTGAATCCATTTTAGTCCTCCAAAAATAAATACGTATTTTTGGAACCCAGAAATTTCATTTCTGTGTCTCCAAAAAAACAAAATCCTCTAAATGGAAATTGTAATACTATTAAGGATTAAAAGTTCATTTATAAATGTTGCGGGAATTGAAGATTCCAGCAACTAAGAAATTTTATAAAGAATTTATTTTGTCACGCAGAAATTAATCTCAATACTTTCGTCACATTTAAATATGGATTAAAATTTCGTTTTATTCTGCGGGGATACCAAAGTGGCCAAATGGGATAGATATTCCATAGATACTATGGAATAATCCAAGCTTAGGCCACTTTGTGCTATGAAGCGCAAAGTGTAAGATACCTATTAGCTTAGTGCTTTCGTGGGTTCGAATCCTACTCCCCGCACTTTTTATTTTTACAAGAAAAAACCTGTGCTAAATAAAACTATAAAAGTCGTGTAGCGACATTTTTCTTTTTAGAATTTCGCTAAATTTTTATACTAGAGATTACTTACGTCACTCAGTATAACATGGGTATCATCAAATAGGATCTCTAGGGCCCATCAGCATTCCGGTGTTATCGTCATCGTGACGTAAGTGCCGTCCTTTTTGGGCGGCAATTTTTAGAATTAAAATTTCTTAATAAGTCTTTCTAGGAAAAATTCGGATAATCTTCGTAAGTTGCGTAAAATTTATTTGATTAATACTTCTACCGGTTTCATTGCTTTTATCATTTCGAATAATCGTTCTGGTAACATGATGTTCCATTCTTTGTAATAATGATATCTTGGTCTGATTAATTTTATTCCACGTTCTTTAAAGTAGAATATTTTTTTAGAAAGTTTTTTTCTGATTTTATCAATTTCTGATTCATCCATCTTTAATTGTGTTTTACATATTTCAAGTATTAATCCTACCTTACTATATAATATAGGCATGTTATATTTTTCCAAGTATGTTATTATTTTACGCGAATTGATTTCTAATTGTTTTGTTTTTAGGATGTTTATTAGTTCTTCTGCTTTGATGCTTCTAGTTCTTAAGCAATCTATTATTGTACGTTCTAGATCTGTAACCTTGATTTCATATTTGCCATAAGGAGTTTGATATTCAACTTTGTCTATTCCAAAATTGAATCCCTTGATTATCTTATAGGTATATTTATCTATCCTTAGCTTTGAACTGTGCTTAGCGCTTAGATATAATATAGGCTCATTTGTGCTTGTTAGCTTTAGAACTCGTAATGCGCTGTTTGAGCTTAGTACTGCATCTGGCCTTAGCTTTGATGCGATATGGATTGTGTCTGGGTAGAATTCTGGGTTATCTAATGGATTGATGTAATAAATTCCTGGTTTGAGTGTTGTTACTAATTTTTGTTTTACTAATCTATTAATATTATTTCTGCAAATTTGATTATCTTTTATTATTTTTGTTGCTTCGCTTAATGTAAACACTTTATTTTGATACATTTCTTTGTAAATTTTGTTCATCAAAATATCTGTATTTCTTTGAAAATATAAACTTATCGTTTTTTTATTGTGTGTAATCTTTAATAGTTACAAAATAGACATAAATAGTATATGTTTTGCTTAGAGGGTGTGATTTCGAGTTTTATTCATTTTAGAGTCATGAAAGTCTATAGCACTTCCTTAGGAAGATCTACGGGCGCAAGGATGTCCAGCCCGATCCTTGGATGTTGTTCGATCATGGCGCGCTCTTCAGGCGTGAGTGCGCCCGGCTT
>JANNSE010000048.1:0-3803 GCA_031402215.1 Candidatus Woesearchaeota archaeon
AAATTTTGTCATTTTATTTTTGTCTCTTGAAAGGTGGTGCCAAATTATCAATAATTACCCCTAAATGTTGAAATGTTTTTAATGAACTTGAAGAGGAGGATAAATTAAGTCCGAGAGTGAGATCGTTGTTCTGTCCATATCTTTGATTAAGATCTGCTCCCATGAATGCGATTACACCTAAGAACAAAGTTAAGAAAAGGATTATTTCTATCCAACCTCCGAATGTATCTGCTTTTTTATTCATCATGTTCTTCTCAAGAAGTGAATTATTATAACCTCCAATATAATAACACCGACGAAGAAAGTAGTTCCAAATACACCGACGTAATACGCGGGAACTAAGGCAACCGCTCCAAGAACTAGAGCGACAACTGGGTTAAACAATCCTGCTAAAAATCCAAACGCAAACAAAAGCATACTTAGTAATAATCCCATAGTTTTTCCTTGTGCTAAATCTGAAAATGCCGACGATAAACTTTCTATCAAAGAATTTATTACAACAGATGGAGAAGCTGACCTCGTTACTATTGCCCTTACTTCTCCTGTGAATGCTGAAACATCGCAAATTAATAATCCCGTAAATCCTGTCGAAGATGATGAGCATAATAAAGAAGTGTCATTATAATTTGTGCGGTATACTGAAAGATTTAATGTTTGTGTTACTTGAGTTGGATCGTTCCAAATATAAGTAAATATTTTAGATGTTCTATTAAATGTTAAACTTTGCTGTAGGTTTTGTATATTGTATAAAGTTAAACTTTGTTGTGGAACAATTACACTATAAACGCAGGGAGCCACTTGGCAAACGAATCTAACAGGAGAAAGAAATGCTAATAAATTACCATTTGTTTGATAAACTGCAATCCTATAATCTACGCTCCCAGTTTCAACATTAAAGACTGCGTTTCCATTGTTGTCTGTCTTCGACATTTCAACAGAGAGATAAGAGTTTATTTCGGGGTACCACCTAAGCAATGAAACGATAACTCCTTGTTGAATTTTTGCAAAGTTATCTGTAACAACAAAAGAAAATTCTGTCGCACTTGGAGTGTTTAAGCTAAATAAGGTATTATTAACAGTTACGTTAGTTAATCTTGTATTCTCAAATAAATAAAATCTTCTCGATACGTAATTTGCTTTAACGTATTGTATTTCTCCTAGTCCTATTGAATAAAATGGAATTGAAGAGTTTATACAAATAGAAAAGTTATTTGCTGTAATGTTAGAAAATGTTTGAACTGCTGTAAGGTTACCACTATATCCATATTGAAAGTTATAATTTATAGTTACATTGGAGAGAGTAGTTCTATTTTGTTCTTCTGCAAAAGTAAAGAATTGTGCAGTTGCTAATCCTCCACTACATGAATTCTCTGAGGATGTAAAAGGTTGAGGCACAAGAACACTCTGAGATTTAATTGAAGAATTGAAATACTCCGTCGTCGTTCCGTTATATAAAGCTAATTGCCAAAAGAAAGTTATGTTTGAATTGGAAGAAACTGACGGAGCAGTTGGAGAAGTTATAAATATTGAATTTCCTGTTCCTGTTCCTGTCTGCGTAGAACTATATGCTGTTCCGTTATAATAAAGTGTACCTATTATTGAAGAATACAAAGAGGAATTATAAGAAATATTTAAACTTACATTTTCCGTTTGCGAAGAATAAACTTGGGCAGTATATGTTTGAGAATTTTCTACAACTCCAAAAAAGAAAGTGTTATTTGATGTTGAAGAATAACAATTTTGGTTTGTATTACATCCTAATACGTTCCATTTCCAAAGTCCAAGAGTATTTATTCCGCTAACTGAAAAATTAGAAATATTTGTTGTTCCACTTAAGGAAATATTTGTTGTACTAAAAAGAGTTCCGTCAGGTCTCCAAAGAGATAGAGTTGCATTTGTTAGATTGTAAGAAACATCTTGAGACGTTAATCTTGCAGAAAAGTTTAATTGATTTAATAGTGTTCCAGTTGCGTTATTTGGCAGTAACAAAACAACTGGCGCTACTACCTCATTATTATACCCTAGTCCAAACCCACCATTCCATAATTCCGAGATATCAGTCGTGTTAAAAGTTTTGTTAAAGAATCCCATTTCATCCAAAGTTAAATTCTTGAATTGTTTTGAAGTGTTATAACTTCTAAATATAAAGTCTCCTCCTGTTCCTCCAGTAGATGGCAAAGACGTTCCAAAGTCAAGAATGTTTCTATTGTCCACATAAACATTTGTGCCTGTTGCATTCCACCGCATTACAACAAAGTGGAAAACACTAGGAGTTATTGTGTAATTAGAAACTTTTGGATTATCATTAAATGAGGCAGAGAAATTTGTGCCTGATAAATATAATAACCATTTTGTCGTCGTGGTTGTTGTACCTCTTCCCATAAGTTCAATATTGTTTATAGTAGGCTCTAGTTTAAACCAAAAGGTTAGAGTGGCGTTTCCTGACGTAGAACTAATAAGCTCTCCTTGATTAAGATAATTATCTGTTGCGTTTAAATTTGCAGGAAGTGTTGCACAATTATTCAAAACGCAAGTTGTGTTTAAAGTTAAATTTCCTGTCTGTGTCCAGTTCTTAATCCCTGTTTGACTTCTTGAGAAGTTTATGCTGTCGTTAAAGTTCCAATATGCTACTGAGTTATTTGCCCAATCAAACGCAGAAACATAAAACATATTTAGTATACCTAATGAGAATATAAGCGCCAGTAAGAAAACTATTATTTTATTGTTCATGTTAAAAACCTCCTCCTGATCCGCTTGTACTTCTGATCTTAACATACATGATAACCGCAGTTATGAAAAATACCCCGACGATAACAACACCAAAATGATTTAATAAAAATTCTGTCATCGGAATATATTGTATAACATTGTCAGAACCGCTTGAAAATTGTGACATAGAATATATTTTCTCTCCTGCTGATGCAGTATAAGGAAGAGTTATTACAATCGCAAACGCTCCTATAATGTACATAACCAAAAATGCTGGATGAACATCTATAAGAAACGCTGTTACTAAAAGTAATAAAATATTTATCATAACGAAAAACATAACCATCCAGTCCATTGTACCAGTTAAAGAATTTTTAACATATGTCGTAGCGTCAGAGGATTTATTTGAGGGATCTACTTTTGATAATTGTGTTGCTGTTGTGCTTAAAATAGTTGTTCCAACTTTAAGAATTATTGGAGCCATAATAATTAATCCTAATAGCAAACCTACAAAAAAAACTATTCCTGCCAAATTACCCTTTCTATTCATTTATTCCTCCGCTTCGATAATTTAAAGATTACTTCTTTATGATCGAAATACATCGGTCTTTTAGAGATTGCCAAAATAATTTTTGATAGAGGAATATTTCTGTTTTTTCCAGTCATTTCTTTATACGTCGAGTTCATGTTTGCTTGTTTCTCTTTAAAGTTCTTCCATGCCTCGAATGGCATCGGATATTTTACATACTTAGTCATTTTACACCTCCACTTAAATCTGATTTCATCTTGTCCAAATTTGCTCTAAGCATTGAAATGAAAAAGAAAAGAGTTCCTAAAAACATATGAGTGAATCCACCAATCCACATCAAGAAATATAAAAGTGTTTCCATTAATGGATTACCTATATATTGCCCTTGAATTAACCAAATTCCTATTAACGCGAAATAAATTCCATAAGTAAATCCTAAGTCCATTATGTCATAATCTTTTTTTATTGCGTGTCCTATTCCATACATGAAAATGGCAACTAAGAATAAACAAATTAAAAGAAAAGCAATTATAAAGAATGTTAAAACGCTACCACTCGGCTCAGG
>JANNSE010000049.1:0-1814 GCA_031402215.1 Candidatus Woesearchaeota archaeon
CACGGCCTTATGTGTTTCTACTTCTTTTGCTTGAATAGGCTCTATAGCAGGCATACCTTCTTGGGTTGGTCTAGTTCTTTTCACAAGTTTCTCTAAATCAACCTCGTGATTATCTTCATGGTGTAATGTTATCATAAATAATCCTATTGCACTTATTATCATAACCACTCCTATTAGTGCTGCAAATCCTGCTACACTACCGCTAGCGCCTACAACATTTGCAGTTACGCTTGCTCCATCAGAGAATAAATATATTGCTCCTAATGCAAATCCTGCAATGCTTGCAAACAAATTGAATGTTCTTCGAATCATGTAATCACCTATTGTCCCATAATCTTAATCATATCTACCATTCTATTACTGTAGCCCCATTCATTGTCGTACCATCCAATAATTTTTATGAATGTTCCATCAATAACCATTGTGCTTAATGCATCAAATATTACTGAATGAGGATTGTGTACTATGTCTGCACCAACTATTGGTTCATCGCAGTATTCCATTATGCCTTTTAGATGGTATCCTGCAACATTTTTGAACAGATTATTAATCTCTTCAATAGATGTAGGTTTTTTTAATGTACATACAAAGTCTGTTACAGAACCATCTGGAACAGGCACTCTTAATGCTACACCATCTAATTTTCCTTTTAATTCTGGAATTACTTCTCCTACTGTCTTTGCTGCGCCAGTAGTTGTTGGAACAATGCTTACTGCAGCACTTCTTGCTCTACGTAAATCTTTATGTGGAGCATCTACAAGTCTTTGATCTGCAGTGTATGCGTGTGCTGTAGTCATGAATCCATGTACAATTCCAAAGTTATCATTTAATACTTTAACCATTGGTGCTAAACAGTTTGTTGTACATGATGCATTACTAACAATGAAATGTTTGTGTTTATCGAATAAATGTTCATTAACTCCTTTTACGAGTGTTATATCAACGCCTTTTGCTGGAGCACTGATTAATACTCTTTTTGCTCCTGCATCTAAATGCTTTTGTGCACCTTCTCTATCAGTAAAGAATCCTGTACTCTCAACAACTATGTCTATGTTTAAGTCTTTCCATGGAAGTTTTAATGGATCTTTTTCAGCTAATACTTTTATGAATTTACCATTGACAACAATCCCATCATGTCTAGCTTCAACAGGATATTTTGATTTACCGTGAACAGAATCATATTTTAATAAGTGTGCCAGCGTAGCGGTATCTGTCAAATCATTAACTGCAACCCATTCTATGTTTGGATCAAGGATGCCTGCTTGTAGAACTTGTCTTCCTATTCTTCCGAAACCGTTAATTGCAACTCTAATCATATTACTCACCCTCATAATGTATTTAATGTGCTCTTTTTATTCTCTTCGTTCAAACCACACTCTAGAATTTATAAATATTGTGTAGGAATATCCCGATTAATGTTTATCCTCTTCCTAGTCGGCTCTGTATTTCGATATACTTTTTTTGTTGCGCATTATCGTATTTTTGTATTGGTCTACCTTTCCAATTTCCTGTATCGCCAAAGAAATAATTGTTATTATTAGTGATAAATATATTGTCAGCTGGTAGAGATAATTTTTTTAATTCACAAAAATTGATTCCAAAGGCATTAAGACTTTGTGCATCAGAAACTATGGCGAGAGTATGTCCCATTCTTTCCAATCCCTTATACCACTCGTACCATTTATCGGTTTCAGCAGGTATTTCGTCTATTGAATTAAATTTACCTGTTTTCGGAACATATCGCATAAGTTTATATGCTGCTTGGGTAGAATTAGCTGATTTGTCTGCAAAAAAATCAACAATCCAGCTATTTA
>JANNSE010000050.1:0-7107 GCA_031402215.1 Candidatus Woesearchaeota archaeon
CTCCAATACATCGCACCCTTTAGGAGCATATAATACTAACGCAAGACCAATCATCGTAAATGAGATTTTGCCACCCATGTGTTTATATTTTCCAAGAAAATATCCTCCTGCACCAATCGCTCCTGCAAGACCAGTATATAGTATCCCCTTCCAAATATTTCCCATGTGAATCACCTATGTTCCAATAAATTCTTGATATGATTTTCTTATTCTATCGTACATAGAATCACCAAAATTATTTTTGATGACATCTTGTATTACTGTAGTGTCTAACGCCTCAGGATTTTTTGCTATAACATTTTTTGCAACGGTAGTAATGTCGTTTATTAGTTTGGCGTTTTCATCTATCACGTCTATTAATCTTGCTAAGTCGTTAGTCATTTTTATCCTTCTTGTACAACTGCTTCTTTTGTTTCTGTCTTATTATTTTTGTATAACTTATATCCAGAAACCGCAGTTACGATTGCGCCAAACAAAGTTGTACTTGCTAAAGCAACTGTTTTGTATGTGTCTTTCTTTTCTTCTGAAAGATTCTCGTATTTCTTTTTTATTTCTGGAATAAAACATGCTCCTGCCGTTAATACTGCAGGAATAGACGCATATTTTGCTCTATCCCAGAAAGTTATTTTCTTCTCTAAAGTTTCTTTGTTTTCGACTGTTTCAGTTTGTTCCATTCTAATCAACCCCACAACAATTTTTATAGAATTACAATATGTTAAATCTTAATAAGCCTGTCGGAGAAAAAGTCGGAAAGATTACGATGAATACGCAAAAAATTCTCCATATCAATCCATCACATTTATAAATAAATTATCGTTTCTAGGACTATAACAACTGAGGATTTAGGCCTCTGGAAGTTATATTAAGATTTATTCTAATATACATTTCCAAAGGATTGAATGGCTCTGGGAGGAAAAAATGGATTTAAAGATAAATATTGCAGACAAGTCTGGAAAAACAGTTAAGAGAGAATTAAAGGAAGATCAAGCAACAGTATTCCACGGAAAAAAGCTTGGCGATAAAATCAACGGCGAAGTATTAGACATGCCAGGTTACGAATTCGAAATCAGTGGCGGATCAGATTATTGTGGATTCCCAATGAGAAACGACGTTAATGGAATAATGAGAAAAGCAATCTTAATCACAAAAGGTCTAGGTAACAATTACAATAGAAAAGGTATGAGATTAAGAAGAACAGTTGCAGGAAACACCATATACCCTAAGACTTCACAATTAAACTTGAAAGTTTTAAAGTATGGTCATACACCATTAATTGCAGAAGCTGCAGCAGAAGAGAAGGCTGAGTAAGTCTTCAATTTTTTTTAACATTTCTTTTAGACATACACAAAAACACAAACTACGAGAATGTTCAATCAAAAAGAGAATCCTAAAATAGGTATCCCAAAAACATTATTCTATTACTCATACTATCCTTTGTGTTACAAATTCTTTACAGAACTAGGTGCTGAAGTAATATTCAGCGAGAAAACAAATAACAAGACTATAGAAGCAGGATTAAATACGAGCAGTAACGAGTTATGTATTCCATTAAAAGTTTTATATGGTCACGTTCTATACTTAAAAGACAAAGTAGACTATATATTCTTGCCCTACGTCATATCTAGTAGCAAAGGATCGTATTATTGCCCTAAAATCATTGGTTCCCCGGATATTATCAAAGCAAACATCCCGGATATAAATCTATTATCATTTGATGTTGATATGGATAATTTTTATTCTTCCATATTTACCTCATTAACAGAGATAGCGGCAAAACTTAGTCTAAACCCTCTTAAAATATATTCGGCATACAAAGACGCAGTTGAGTATCAAAAAAAATTCGATAAACTTATCACAAAAGGAATATTATTCGATGACGCAGTCAAATTATTAGATGCAGAAGATGGTAAGAAACGCACGATAGAAATATTGAGAGCTGAAAGAATTAAACCTACAACAATTGCAGTTATAGGACACACATATATAATCAATGATGCACACATAAGTTTTAACATAATAAAAAAATTAAGAGAAAGAAATATACGAGTATTAACATCAGATAAATTAACAGAAACAGAAATACATACAGAAATAAGACACTTACAAAAACCTCATTGGAGTCTCGGAAGTAGAGTGTTAGGCTCAGGGATACATTATTCCAAAGATAAAACTGTAGACGGAATAATCTATGTAACTCCCTTTAGCTGTTCTTCAGATTCTTTAATAAAAGAGTACATGGATGCAAATGTTCATGATAAACCAATACTGACATTAACTGTAGATGAACATTCGAGTGATGCTGGAATGATAACAAGAATTGAAGCATTCTTAGATATGATTGACAGACGTAAAGACAAAAAACATAAAGAAAAAGTTTTAGCGAGTTTGAGTATAAATGAAATGCTTAATGAAACTTCAGAGAGTGATTTATGAAATATGCCATATACCAAGTCGGAACTTCTGATATTGCAACAAATGCATTTGCAAGAAAATTAGGCATACAACTAATAACACTAACTCCACCAAATAACGACACCATATCTACAGGGATAAGATATGCTCCAGAATTTTCATGTTTTCCGTTCAAAATATTACTCGGATTATTATTACAAGCATTAGATAAAGGTGCACAGATATTTATCATGCCGGCTCCTCAAAAAATTGGTGCGTGTCAATTAGCGGATTTTGGAATGGCACAAAAATATATCCTAGAAAAAACAGGTAAAGCATTTGAAATGATATCAATAGATACATTAAATCCTCGTGATGTTACAAAAAAATTCCAAATATATAACGATCAAATAACGTTAAAGAAGGTTACAGAAGGATTGCTTGTTGTAGCACAAAAATTATCTCTATTAGAAAACATGGAAACATGTTATAGAAAGATATACTTATCTTCAAAAAAGAAAAAAGCGGAAATATTTAGAACCAAATGGCTAAAAACCATAGATAAAACAGATTCAATTGTAGACCTATATATGCTTAGCGATAAAATGTATGCCGACTTCAAAAAATATCCTCAAGTAGACATGAAAAACGTATTAAAAATTGCAGTTATAGGAGACATATACACTATCAATGAACCGTACATAAACAATGCTATATTTGAGAGATTGTGCGACTTAGGAGTATACAGCGAGAAGGGAATAAGTTTAAATGCCTTCTCAGGAATAAGCATAGGTATAAATACTGAGGATATTAGACTTAACAATAAAGTACGAGTATATCTTAGACATAATGTTGGAGCATTCTCACAAGAAACTGTGAAAAGCGCAATAAAATATGCTGAAGAAGGATATGATGGATTGATTCACATTTATCCATTTAGTTGCATGCCTGAAATAACTGTAAGAAATATTTTACCAAAATTAAGTTCAGATTATAAAATTCCCATATTATACTTACCAATTGACGAACAAACAGGTGATGCCGGATTCACAACAAGAGTAGAAGCATTTGTAGATTTAATAAATATTAGAAAAAGTAAAAATAATTTTTCGTCTACAAGTTCTGCTACAAATCAAACAGAAAATAATCAACAAGAGTGATAACATGAAAATATACTTAGGAATTGATGTAGGATCAGTAAGTACAAATGTAATTGCAATGGACGAAAATTATAACGTGTTGCATACAACATACATTAGAACTCACGGTAATCCTCTAAAGTCCGTGCAAGAAGGATTAACAATCATAAACAGTAAACTTGCAAAAGAAGATGAATTAACAGGAGTTGGAGTTACAGGAAGTGCAAGATATCTTATTGCTGCAATGGTTGGAGCAGACATCATAAAGAACGAGATTACAGCTCACGCAATCGCTGCAACACATTTCTATCCAAATGTCAACACGATAATAGAAATTGGTGGACAAGATTCTAAAATAATATTGTTAGATAATGGAATAGTTACAGATTTCGCAATGAACAACGTGTGTGCAGCAGGAACTGGAAGTTTCTTAGACCAACAAGCAACAAGATTGGGAATACCAATTGAAAACTTCGGGTCAAGAGCGTTAGAATCAACAAACGAAGTAAGAATTGCAGGAAGATGTACAGTTTTCGCAGAATCAGATATGGTACACAAGCAACAATTAGGATACACAATTAACGATATCATAAACGGATTATGTGAAGCATTAGTAAGAAACTATTTCAGTACAGTTGCTAAAGGAAAGAATATTCAAGAACCAATAATATTCCAAGGCGGAGTAGCGGCAAATGTTGGAATAATTAGAGCATTCAAGAATTATCTAAAGAAAGAAGTATTAATACCAGATTATTACAATGTTATGGGGGCTATAGGATCGGCAATACTTGCTAAAGATACTGTAGAAAAAACAGGTTTAAAAAGTAAATTCAAAGGATTTGAAATCAAGGACTTCACATTCAAGACAACAAGTTTCACGTGCAAAGATTGTGCTAACAATTGTGAAGTTGTAGAATTCTGGCAAGATGGCAAGAGAATAGCGATGTTTGGAGACAAGTGCGGAAAGTATAATAATACAATAAATGCGGATTAAGAAATTAATACAAGAAGCAGATTAAAATAGTTTAAATCTTATATTTATACGGAAGCACATAACCATAGAAATCACTTGAAACTTGACGCACTATCCTTTCAAGTCTTTCACCATTACTCTTTGTTGATATAAAAGAATCGTGAATAGGTAACACTACAAATTGCTCTTCTAGACATCCTCTCTTTAAGACTTCTCTTGCAAATCTACTCTCTTCTTTATTTATCGTAATATGAGCAGGATATAATTTTCCATCCGCTAAAGGTTTCGATTTTAGATCAGACATCAACTCAAAGAATCTAGGAAATTCTTTTTTTAGATCCGAATAATAATACTTCTTATCCATAATTCTCAGACGACGATTTACATTATGTTCTTGAGAATTTAAAGTTGAATATATTATAGTGTATAGAATATTCTTCAAATCATCTCTACTAGTATGTTGATTCTCATCTTTATTTTTCTCCTTATCGTCATCCTGACCGTTGTTGTGGATGTTTTTAAAATTAGGAGAATTGATTTTATCTAAAAAATATTGATAAGGATCCTCGCTTAGACCTACTTTCGATAAGGGAGAATATCCAAGAAGTTTTTCTAAACTAACATTCAAGAATTGTAGTGTTGCAGCCGTTATGTCTAGCTCTGTTATTTTTTCTCCATTAATAGTTAAGAAAGGTCTTAAATTACTAGATATTCTTTGATAAGAACTTCCTGGCCCGGATTGAAATAATCTTCCTCCAGCCTTAGGCCTAAACTGAAGATGAGGAACGGCATTAAATCTAGATAAATCAATTCTATCTTCAGCAGTAATTCCTGAATAAGGTAATACTATGTTTAATCTTAGAGTAGAATAAAAATCATTTAATTTGTCTTGAAGAGATTCTATTTCAAAAACTTCTGCCCTAGAAAAACCATTTTCAGCAAGAATCTTATCTGGATAATATTCTCTTTTAAAACGTGATTTTGTTAATGGTTCTATTTGTACATCTCCTAATTCTGAGATAAAATTTGAATTGGCTTTAAATTGGAAAAACCCATTTTCGTTTTTAGTTTTAAACCAAGTTGAAAAAAATTCTAATTCGTCCTTAAGATAAGAAGGAATTTTCTTAAATTTAAATCCGCCAAACTGTGTTACAAAAAATAGTGCTTTTTGCATATCTGGATCTATAACTCCCTTCTCCGCATAGAGGTTAGAATAACTCTCCGGTATATGATACATATTTCGCTTATAGAGCGGTATCTTCGGAATTAATTTTACAAACTGACGACTCATCTTTGAATGTCCCCAACCATTAAAGTACTTATTATAAAGTAGTACTAAAATCAGAACTTATTCAGAGTTTATTAATATTTTGATTGAACACAAGCACCGTTTAACTCTCAAAAACCTTTCTAATTCCTGCGTAAAATTTATATACAAACCATTAATAGCTATATCATGGATTTCAAGCATATAATAGCAGATTTAGTTCACGAAGAATTAAACGTTGATAAACATAGAATTCTAGAAATAATAGAAGTTCCTCCAGATTCAAAACTAGGAGATTACTCATTACCGTGCTTTATATTTTCTAAAGAATTAAAAAAGAGTCCGCAGAATATTGCACTCGAATTAAAGGATAAACTAACAAAAATCAATCTTAAAGAAGATCATAAACATTTCGAATTAATTAATAATGTAGGACCATATCTTAACTTTTTTGTAAATAAGGAAGTTTACACAAAGAATGTTCTACATAAAATTTTTGAGAATAAATATGAGTATGGCTCAAAACCAAAAACAGAAGACATAGTTCTAGTAGAATCTCCTAGTCCTAATACAAATAAACCATTACACATAGGACATTTAAGAAATATGCTTCTTGGACAAAGCATCTATAACATATTGAAGTTCATAGGAAAACAACCACACATAGTAAATGTCGTCAATGATAGAGGAGTACACATATGTAAATCAATGCTTGCATATGAAAAGTTTGGTGCAAATGAAACTCCAGAAACAGCACACAAAAAATCAGATCATTTTGTCGGCGATTATTATGTTAAATATGCTCAGATGGAAAAAGAGAATCCTGCTGTAGAACAAGAAATACAAGACATGTTAGTAAAATGGGAGAATAACGACCCACACGTCAGAGCATTATGGGCCAAGATGAATAGTTGGGCATTGAAAGGATATAGAGAAACATTCAAACAACTAGAATTCAATATTGATAAAGAATATCTAGAAAGCGAATTATATTTACACGGAAAAGACATCATACTAAAAGGACTTGATGAGGGAATATTCGAGAAAGATGAAACAGGTGCAGTAATACTAAATCTAGAAGACAAAGGCCTCGGTAAAAAAGTCCTATTACGAGCTAACGGAACATCAGTATACATAACTCAAGATATATACATGGCAAAAAAACGTTACGAAGAATATAAATTCAAAGAAATGGTATATATTGTCGGTAATGAACAAGAACATCACTTCAAAATATTGTTTGAGATATTCAAAAAATTAGGATGGACATTCGGAGATAAGTGTTATCATTTCAGTTACGGAATGGTAGAATTACCAGAAGGAAAATTAAAATCAAG
>JANNSE010000051.1:0-5912 GCA_031402215.1 Candidatus Woesearchaeota archaeon
TGCCCCAGAAACAATTGACTTAAGAACAGGTAGATAAACAGTCGTTTAGACTGCTGTTTTGGCAAAAAAACAAAAAGGTAATATGATAAAGAGCATAAGAGATGAATTCATCGGCGAACAAGTAGAGATTATGAGTTCAAACAATAGACAATTACTGGGTTTAACTGGAAAAATTGTTGATGAAACTCGAGACTCATTCAAAGTTTTAGTAAACAAAAGAAATTTCAAAGAATTCAAAATGATATTCAAGAAGGGAAACACCTTCAAGATTGGCGGTTTAACTGTCCAAGGAATTAAAATCGCAAAGCGTCCTGAAGACAGGATAAAATTAAAAGTTAAAGTTGAAAAATAAATGTTGAGAAACAAAATTAAAATCAAGGATTAAAATGGCAAAAAAAGAAATTAAAAATATTGGAATTGAAACTGCAAAGCCTGCAAAGGCACCAAAAAGTGTTGATCCAAAAGATCCATTCTATGGAGCATTAAAGGTACGTGGTAGAATATTCACAGGAACAGTTACTAGTGCAAAAATGCAGAAAACTGTTAGTGTAGAATGGCCAAGAAAAACTTTCAATAATAAGTATGAAAGATTCGAGATGAGAAGAACAACTGTAAAGGCTCACAATCCAGAAAGTATTGATGCAAAAGAAGGAGATCTTGTAAAAATAGCAGAGACAAGACCTTTATCTAAGACAAAGAATTTTGTGGTAATAGAGATTGTAAAAAAATTTGAGAAATAAATTATATTTAACGAGTGATTCAAAATGAAGGCATTAAAAGCAAACATCGTCAAGGGATTACCTGTAGGATCAGAAGTAGAGACTTGTGATAATAGCGGTGCAAAGACTGTTAGAATCTTCTCTGTATTCGGTCATAAGACTGTAAAAGGTCAAAAGCCAGCTGCAGGAATTGGAGATTTAGTAATGGTTGCTGTAAAGCGTGGTAAGCCTGAAATGAGAAAGCAAGTTGCATTCGCAGTTGTTGTAAGACAAAAGAAGGAATACAAAAGAAGCAACGGAATGAGAATCAAATTCGAAGACAACGCAGTTGTTATCTTAAAAGATGAGAAAGGAAATCCTAAGGGAACAATATTCAAAGGTCCAATCGCTAAGGAAGTAGCTGATAGATGGCCAATGGTTGCAAAGATTGCAAGTATAATTGTATAAATAACATTCAAGGTGTGAAAATTAAAATTTTCAAACCACAAAAGGTGTACAAATGAAAACATTTTCAAAATCATGGGTTTCAAGCAAGAAGCCAAATAAACAAAGAAAATACAGATTCAATGCTCCATTAAATATCCGTGGAGAATTCCTTAATGTACATTTATCAAAAGAATTAAGATCAAAATACAGCATAAGAGCATTAAGAGTAAGAACTGGCGACAAAGTCAGAATAATGCGTGGACAATTCAAGAAGCAAGAAGGAAAAGTTGAAGAAGTAAATGTAAAGAAATTAAAAGTTTACATTGAAAAAATAGGACACACAAAGAGAGACGGTACAAAAGCAAGATATCCTATACAACCATCAAACTTATTACTTGTAGAATTAAATACTGACGATAAAGAAAGATTAAATACACAAAAGAAGGAAGCACAACCAAAGGTTGCAAAAGTTGCAAAGCCAAAAGTTGAAGCAAAGCCTAAGGCAGATAAGCCAAAGACGGCAACAAAATCAAAGTTAAATAAAACATCTAAGGAGGATACAAAATAAACAGGGGCGATGGATTCACGTTTTCGTGAAGACATCACTTTTACTGGATTTTTTGTAAAAAATTCATGGTCAAGAGACACTTAAAAAGGATAAATGCACCAAAGACTTGGAAGATCCAAAGAAAAGGAATTAAGTTTACTACTAAGAGTAATCCTGGTGGCATGTCCAAAGCATTGACTATGCCTGTAGCTAATGTATTAAAATACGAATTAAAGTTAGCAAATTCCGTTAAAGAAGTTAAACACTTAATATTTGAGGGTTTAGTTTTCATCAACGGTGTTAAAGTAACTGATTACAGACACCCATTATGCTTTACTGATGTTATATCAATACCAAAGGTTGAGAAATACTTCAGATTAGTAATTGATACTAATGGAATATTAAGATTATTATCTATAACAAAAGAAGAATCAGTATTAAAAGTTACAAAAATAACTGGAAAGACATTCGTTAAAGGCAAAATGCAATTAAATTTGCTTGACGGTAGAAATGTACTTTTCGACAAACATCATTACAAAGTTAAAGATTCATTATTATTAACAATGCCTGAACAAATAGTTAAAGAGCATATTTCTTTCGAGAAAGGTGCACTTGTAGTATTGTATCAAGGTAAACACGTAGGAAAGATAGGAAAAATAAGCGACATAAAAGGCGATAACATCATAGTAAAAACTAAAGATGAAGAATTCGAAACTAAGACAGCATATGTATTAGTATTAGGTAAAGATCATCCATTAGTAAAGATGGCAGCTTAAACAACATAATATGTTATTCAGAGATTAAAATGACAAAAGAAACTCATAAACACAATCCAATGCAGGACATAAAAGTCCAGAAGCTTACATTAAATATAGGTACAGGAAAAGATCAAGTAGCTTTAGAGAAGGCTCAAAAGTTATTGAATACTATAAGTGGTGTAAGTTCAGTAAGAACTGTAACTCAAAAGAGAATCGCTGCATGGGGTCTTAGACCAGGATTACCAATTGGTGTAAAGGTTACATTAAGAAAACAACAAGCATTAGAATTAATACCTAGATTATTATACGCTAAAGATAATAAGTTAGCATTAAACAATTTTGATGATAATGGAAACGTATCTTTTGGTATGAAAGAATACACAGACATAAGAGATGCAAGATATGATCCAGAAATAGGTTCAATGGGCTTACAATGTTCAATTACATTATCAAGACCAGGATCAAGAATTAAGATTAGAAAGTTATTGAAAAGAACTGTTCCAATACATCACAGAGTAAGCAAAGCTGATGCTGTTAAGTTCATGAAAGAACACTTCAAGGCTGTTCTTGCAACAAAGGATGAGGACGAGCAATAAAATGACAACTACCGATCATACAAAAGTTATGAAACAATTGCAGGACAAACCTGGAAAGAAGTTAAAACACGCAAAGTACTCTGTACCAAAGAAGAGAACCGGTAGTGTATTAGACAGAAAATGTAAGAGATGTGGTAGAACTGGCGGTCACATAAGTAAATATGGTATAAACTTATGCAGACAATGTTTCAGAGATATAGCAACTAAGATAGGTTTCAAAAAATACAATTAAAATTATATTCAAAGGTGTGAAAATTAAAATTAAAGATTTTCAAACCCCAAAAGGTGTAAAAAATGTTAAATGACCCGTTGGCAAATGTATTGTCGTACATAAACAATCACGAGAAGCTTGGAAGAAAGCAGATTCTTGTAGGTAACAATTCAAAGTTTATTAGACAAGTATTAACCATATTAAATGAAAATAATTATCTTGGCGAATTCAAAGAGATAGATGATGGTAAAGGAAAACTATTAGATATAAGTTTGATAGGCGCTGTCAATAAAGTTGGAGTAATAACACCAAGATTTAATGTTAAGAAAGATAATTTCGAGAAATTCGAAAAGAGATACTTACCAGCAAAAGACTTCGGTGTAATGATTGTATCTACATCAAAAGGTCTAATGACACACATGCAAGCAAAAGAAAAAGGCTTAGGTGGAAGATTAGTTTGTTATTGTTATTAAATTATAATTATTGAGTTGATAAAATGAAACCGGCAGAATGGAAACAAGAACTTGCAATCCCAGAACACGTAACTGTAGATATACATAACGGTCTATTTACTGTAAAGGGTCCAAAGGGAGAAATAAAGAGAAAGTTCATATTCCCAAAAATCAAAATCACAAAAGAAGGTAACAAGATTGTATTCGATACAAAGAAGCCTACTAAGAGAGAAAAGGCAGCAGTATTCAGTACAAATGCTCACCTAAAGAATATGTTCAAAGGCGCATTACATTCATGTGTTTACAAATTAAAAATATGTTCAGGACACTTCCCAATGAAAATCACATACAAGAATAATGTGATTGAAGTAAAGAATTACATGGGAGAAACTGTTCCAAGAACACTAAAAATCAAACCTGGTGTTGATGTAGTACTAAAAGAGCCAGAAATCACTGTAACTAGTCCAGACAAGGAATTAGCAGCATTAACTGCAGCAGCTATAGAGCAAATAACTCGAAGAAGCAACTTCGATCGTAGAATATTCCAAGACGGAATATATATAATACACAAAGATGGTGTAGATATTAAATAAATAACTGTACATAAACAATCAAAATTACTTAACAAAATAACATTCAAGGTGTCAAATGACTGAAAGAAAAAAATTATTGGAAGTTCGAAAAACTATCAAGGACAAGAAGCCAGAATTCAAGCAACAGAACTTCGGCCGAAAGAAGAGAATCAGTGATAGATGGAGAAAGCCAAAAGGACATCAGTCTAAGATGAGACACGCATTCAAAGGTTATAATATTATGGTTTCACAAGGATGGAGAAGTCCTGTAGAGATTAGAGGAACTGATAGATTAGGTAACGAAACAATAATCGTATCTAATGTAAAGGATCTTGATAAAGTTCAAAAGCATCAAGCAGCAGTTATTTCAGGTAATGTTGGTAACAAGAAGAGAATGGAAATAATAGATGCAGCTGAAAAATTAAAAATAACTATTACAAATATAAAAGTCGATAAGTTCAAAGCAAAGATTGCAAAAGCAAAACACGATAAGGATAAAGAGAAAGCAGTAAAGTCTGAAAAGAAGAAAAAGACAATAGAAGATTCCTTAAAGAAAGCTGAGAAGAAAGAAAAAGACAAATCAAAGAAGTCTACTGAATCAGCAGAAGTTGCTGAAGAGAAAGCAGAAGAGCAAAAGGCTGAAGAGAAAAAAGAGAGAGAAAGTGTATTAATACACGGCGAGTAAATTTCAGATAAATAATATATAATGAGTGATTAATATGAATTTAAAGGTTCAAAAAAGATTGGCATCGCAAATATTGACTTGTTCACCTGATAGAGTTGTGTTTGACAATGATAGATTGGATGACATAAAACAAGCAATAACTAAGAGAGATCTAAAGTTATTGATTGGTGACGGAGCAATAACTAAGAAGCCAGGAAATTTCACTTCAAGAGTTAGAGCAAATAAATTAGCTGGACAAAAGAGAAAGGGTAGAAGAGCTGGTCCAGGAAGTATGAAGGGAAAGGCTACAGCAAGAGCAAATCCTAAACAAATTTGGATGCATTCAATAAGAGTTCAAAGAGCATTCGTATTATTATTGTTAGAAAAGAAGATAATCACTAAAATAGCTTACAGAGAATTATACTTAAAGTGTAAAGGTGGATACTTCAGAAGTAGAAGACACATAAAATTATACTTACAAGAGCACGAGGCAATGTTGTTAGACAAAGAAGCAGTAAAGAAAGTTACTATGGACAATAATGAGGCTAAAAAGTCAAGAAAAATAATTAACAACAAAAAACCTGCTGAAGAGAAAAAAGATAATTAATTACAATAAACAAAAAGGTTCAACATGAGACACGTCATAAAAGTTTTACAATACCGAAGAAAAAGAGAAGGAAGAACAGATTACAAGAAGCGCTTAAAGATGCTTATCAGTCATATTCCTAGACTAGTAATTAGAAGAACTAACAAAAACATAATTGTACAAGTTGTCGATTACGCTGATGCAGGAGACAAAGTAATTGTCACAGCAAATAGCACTGAATTAAGCAAACTAGGATGGAAACATGCAACAGGAAATCTTCCTGCAGCTTATTTAACTGGAATGCTAGCAGCACAAAAGGCAAAAAAGAAACATGTTACTAAAGCAATAGTTGATTTCGGATTACAACCACAAAAAGCAGGA
>JANNSE010000052.1:0-15248 GCA_031402215.1 Candidatus Woesearchaeota archaeon
ACCAAATTGAGCGATTTGTAAAAGATAATGGTGGAGAGATGGCTTTCCCTGCGCAGATAGCATTAAATGAAGTTGCAGCGCATTATTGTCCGTTAGCTGATGATGCTTATATGTTTAAACCTACAGACATAATCAAATTAGATCTAGGAGTACACATTGAGGGAATGATAGCTGATACTGCCACAACGATTGTATTCAAAGAAGATAATGAGAAATATCAAGAATTATCTAATATAAAAAAAGCTTCAGAAGAAGCATTACATAATGCATTAAAATATGCTCGACCAGGAACAACGCTTGGCGAGATAGGATTAATAATACAAGAATCAATTGCCAGATATGATCTAAGTCCTATAAGAAATCTGTCGGGACACGGATTAGGAAAATATTCAATACATGAAAATCCGACAATTCCAAACTTTGATTCTGGAGACAAACACGAATTACAAGATAACCAAATGATTGCAATAGAACCGTTTGCAACAAATGGTCATGGAATGATATTTGAGAGTAACAATCCAACATTATATTCATTAAATGGAATTAGAGGAGTAAGAAGCAACATGACTCGTGAAGTGCTTAAAGATGTTCAAGAATTTAAAATGTTACCATTCACAACAAGATGGCTTACAAATAAACATTCTCTTTCAAAAGTCCGATTTGCATTAAATGATCTAAAAAATTCTGGAATTATACATGATTATCCTCCTCTCGTTGAGATGGGCAGAGGGATGGTATCACAATCAGAACATACTGTTATTGTTAGAGAAAAACCACTAGTAACAACATTAAGAGAAGAATAGAATTTGTTTAAGTTCTTTTTACGGATTTTACATTTGGAGTCTGTTTGAAAATTTTTTCTCAGTTTGGATACGTATAATTTTATAACCACAATTTTCACAAGTAATTAGCTCATACCATTTATGGTGATTATTCTCTAGAACTATGCTATTTCCGTGTGGTTTCTTGCACTGTGCACAAATGTCTTCCAAATGTAATTCGTTAATACTGTGTGGCATAAATAAATCATATCCCTTCCTATTGGAAGATTTTGCTGTGAATTTCGCTTATTTATATTGTTTACTCTTTGATAAGAACTTTTATAAAAAAATCTATATTTCCATTTATTATGGCGACATTAAGAGATATTTTAATAGCTCCTGGAAACAAGGCCTTTGATATTGACGATACTTTTATTCCGCTTAAAAATTATATGATTCTTGCAATAAATACTTATTTTAGTCCGAGAAATGATTATGCAGTGCCAAAACTTCATAAACCATTCAAAGAACATGATTATATCTGGTTAGGATTAGAGCAATCACGAATTTTTGTAGAAGCAGGAATAACAAAAGAAGATAAATTAAAGCTGTTTAAGTATATGGAACATACAGGAATATTAGAGAAGATAATGCCACAAGTATATGCTGTAGCTACATTAAATTCGTTATCTAAATATGGCGTGGTTCCGTTCGTAACTTCACGAGCTAACGGCTTTTATGATGATCCTATTGGTCTAACAAATCGTTGGTTGGAGAATGTCAAGAAAGAGAACAGATGTTTTGTTCCACCTGAAGTTATATATACCCATAATAAAGATGAAGTGTTAGAAGAGAATAATATCACAGTATTATTTGATGATAATCCGACATTTGCATTAAGTGTGCTAAAAAAAGATGTTCCTGTAGTATTATTCAATCAACCTTGGAATAGATTGGGATTCAATGATCGTAATATTATTACTCCGGATGCGTATGATATGAAGGTTTCTATGTTGGATGAATTAAAAAAATACGAGGGGAAAGGATTGTATAGGGTAGATAATTGGTTAGAAGTATTCAAGGCATTATTCTAATCATGTTTTGCCTATCTCTGTTTCTCATATATTTCTTTTAAGAATCTTTCAATAGTTTTTATAACATTCTCAGGCTGAGTGGTTAAAATTGATGCAATCTTTGCAAGTATTTTATCATCATTATCCTCTGATTCGACTGTAGAAGTTAATTCGAATTTTTCAGTTCCATTCTTTTTAACAATCTTTTTCCATTTTGTAAATAATTCTTCAACTCTGCCAGGAATTTGTTTTGAAGTACAACCTAATATTTTAGCTATATCTTCAAGCGATGTTCCTTTTTCTTGAATAGTTCTTTCTGCAGCAAGACCTGCTGTGAATTCGATTCTAACAATACCGTCTTGTAATTTTGATGATTTTAATATTCTAATTTGACCAACATCGCCAGTAATATCGAGATGTGTTCCACCGCATGCTTCCACATCAAAGCCAACAATATCGATAATTCTTAATTCTTTACCAGGAACTGCTCCGCCTTGATATATTCTAAATCCGTACTTTGATTCTGCAATATTTCTACGTATAAATGATTTGCTTACAGGAAGATTTTCTCTAACAATCTTATTAGCATAATCTTCAACTTGAGATAATTGCTCTTTACTTAAGTTTTCGTAATGTGTTATGTCTAACCTTGCTTTTTCTAATGTCTTAGATGCTCCTGCTTGCCATATGTGATTACCTAAAACTTTTCTTGCAGCACCATTAAGTATGTGTGTTGCAGTATGATGTTGAGCTAGTTGAATTCTTCTATCTAAATCTATTCTTCCAGATATTGTTTGTCCTTCATGAAAATCAACTTTTTCTAGAACATGAACTATTGCTTTACCTTGTTTGAATACGTCTAATACTTTATCTTTTCCTAATGTTCCTACATCATGTAATTGTCCGCCGCTTGTAGGATAGAATGCTGTTTTATCCAGAACTACTTTGTAATTTTTCTCTTCAGTATCATGAATTATTTTTAGTACTTGTGCTTTGAAGTCTACTAAATCATAGTGCTCAAAGTATAGTGCTTCAGTCTTTAACTCTTCAATATCGTAATGTTTTTCTTTTTTGGTTTGAGTTTTAATGTGCTCTACAGATTTTAGTGCATCTTGTTCATGTTTTTCAGCAACTAACTTATAGAAATTATCTGGAACTTCTATTACGAGTTTTTGTTTCCATGCTTCAACAGATAACTCTTCAGGATTTATACCATTACTGTCGTATAATTCGATTAATCTTTCTGTTGTAACTTTCTCGTTCTTTGCAATAATATTTTTGATTAAACTTTGTTCACGTTGTCTACTCTCATAATATCGTTTTTTCTCGTATTCCAAGATTTCATATACTTCATTTACAGAATCATTTAATTCTGGGAATATTGGCTCTAAGTATTGTGCATGTAATCGGAGAAGTTTTTTTATGTCAATTTTTTCACTCCAATCATATTTATCAATGAAGTTCATCATTCGTCTAAATATTACTCTAAGATTGTAGAATCCTCCGACGTTACTCGGTAATCCTCCATCTCCTATTGCTAACAGTAGTGATCTAGAGTGTTCTGCAATACTATATGTTGCAGTCATTGGTAAAATTTTATTTTTTAGAGTTTCTACATCTAAACCAACTTTCTCAGCAACAGATTCCCATGCCTTATTGATATCTTCAACTTCATCTACGTTTAATAATGATGCGTATGGTGCAAATTTTTTGAATAATGCTGTGTCAAAATGAACGTTAGTTGTTTCTTTCAAATATTCTAGAACTGTTGGAAATACTGCATCGTATAATGTTGGTGTTCCTTGTGAGAACCAAGCAATACGCTCCATTCCTAATCCCATATCTAATACTTTGATTTTTAATTCTCTATCGCCTTCATCGGAATGTTCAAACATCATGTATACTTGATTAAATAATTCAATACCGTTGGAAAAGAATTCCATACATGGACCGAAGTTTCCTCCACCTGCCCATGCATCTTCATGTAATACTAATTCATCTTTTTCAAGACCAACTATTTTAGTAATATAATTGTATATGTCCATAAAGAATTGTTCTTGATTCCATTCTTGTGGACTTACGAATGCGTGTTGTCCAATCATTACAAATCCCGTACAGTGTGAACCAGTTATTCCGACATTATCAATATCTCCAAATCTTAGACAGAATTGTGGTATGACTAATTTCTTTGCTGGAGCTTCAACTTCTCCACTTACAACATACGGTTGGAATGCAGCAATGCTTGCAATTGTGAAATCTGTTGTAGGATTCCATTTAGCAATAACAGGATAACGATTAATTGCAGTATATCCTAAATGTGTGAAGTGTTGTTTATATTTCTCCCAGACTTCAATGTAAGTCATAGGATTTCTTTTAGGATTATGTGAGAATAATGTTACTCCTTTAATACATTCAGCGTCACCACATACTTTTCTTTCGTGTGTTGACCAATAGAATTTGTGACAGTGAGAACATTGTGCTCTTTTGAAGCCTTCCTTCTGTAAAGCATGAACTGCATAATATTTTTCTGGAGTCTTGCTTGCTTCAAGCTTGAATCCTTTCTTTAATTCCTTATCTGTTTTCATACAATGATTGAGATAAGATTAGAATTTAAAAATTAACTGGTTTTATTTAGGTGTTGTTTTGTTTGCAAGCTTTAGAATCATTTCGTATACATCTGGTTTTAACATTGTTTTGTATGCTTTTGTTAAATCTTCTCTTTTACCATTCATAATCGTTACTGGTTTATCTGGAAACTTTGTTTTTAACCAATCTGCTTTACGACCTGCATAAGCTATTGCTTCCAATTGGCTAATATTCTTATATTTATGAAACTCTATTTTTCTACGGTACGTAAGATTAGCTTCATACGTTATATGTGTGTGTATGCTATTCGCTGTTTTTCTATTAATCGCGTCTTCACTATCTATGATTACGTTTATAGATTTAGCATCACTTTTTATTGTGTTTTCCACAAAATCATCCATAGAGTGAGCTGTATATATCATAGGATTTCTTAAGTATTTCTTGAATGCCATCATACTTTTAGAAATTTCAAATCCTTTAAAAACCTTTCGGTTTGTCACTACTATTCAGAAACGAAAATATACCTGGACTGGTCGGGATTTGAACCCGAAGCCTTCCCGATTTTGGTACAAAGATGATCAATCTTCGCATTTTAAGAGAGTATAGCCAACGGGACGTTATACCAGGTTTAACTACCAGCCCAATGATTTTAAAGAAAAGTCGAGAATTTAAAAATGTATTGAGAAACAAATAAAAAAATAAAAAAGATTTTATATCTTTCTTGCAAATGTGCCTATTACTGGAATTTCTTTCTCTTCGCCAGATAGCGAGTAGATAACTCCGATAATCCATAATACAAGTAATAGTACATTTATTATCCAGCCTATTACCACTCCGATGAACGGTACCCATAATAATGCCCAGCTTACTGCCCAAGCAATTACACATGCAATAAATAATATTAATCCTTGTTTTGCATAATACATTGCATACTTATCTTCTTTACGAGAAAGCATAACTATGATATACCCTAAGATTAGTAATGCTACTCCGATAAGTGCATACAATCTACTATCAGAATCATCTGTTTTCTTTGTTGTTTTATGAATAGGCTTGTTTGCCATATTATCACCCAAGAATTATCTGGAGAGTGTTGCTTATAAATATTGTTGTTTAAATCATAACGTGTGTTCTCGATTATATATATTAATACTATTTTAAGCAAGATTTTCAGCACGTCTTGTGCTCAGTAATAAAGTATTTAAATTATTTATTTTGTGTATAACTCCATGACGAAGTTTATAGTCGTATGTGGGGGCGTCATATCTGGCGTTGGTAAAGGTGTATCTACTGCTTCTATAGGGCGATTAATGAAAGAATACGGCTTTTCAGTAACTGCTATTAAAATCGATCCGTACATAAATTGTGATGCAGGAACTTTAAGACCTACAGAACACGGTGAAGTGTGGGTTACAGATGATGGTGGAGAGATAGATCAAGACTTAGGAAATTATGAGAGATTCTTAGAACAGTCAATTCCTAAAATGAATAATATCACCACGGGTCAAATATATAAAACCTTAATTGATAAAGAACGTAGAGGAGATTTTCTTGGAGAAACAGTTGAAGTTATTCCACATGTGCCTGAAGAAATAAAAAGAAGAATATTCGATGCAAGTAAAGATTACGATATTGCATTAATTGAAGTAGGAGGCACTGTTGGAGAATATCAAAATAATTTATTCATGTTTGCATTAAGAAGTTTAGAAACAGATATTGGTAAAGAAAATATTTGTTACATGCTTGTTTCATACATGCCCATTCCAAGTCATATTGAAGAAATGAAGACTAAACCTACACAATTGTCTGTTAATCTATTAAGAACTTCAGGAATAGAACCGGACTTCTTGCTTTGCAGAGGAAAAAATAGTCTTGATATGGTTAGAAAAAAGAAACTTGAGCGTAACATAAACATTAGGGCTGAAAATATTATTTCAATGCCTGATGTTATTGGGACAAATACTGTTAATTCATTATACGTAATTCCATTAGATTTAGAGAAAGAGAATCTTGGAGAAAAAATATTACATAAACTTAATTTAGAGAAACGTAAAGAAATAGATTTTAAAGAATGGAAACAATCAGTAAATAACATCCTAAATCCAGAAGGTGTCGTGAATATAGGGATGGTTGGAAAATATCTAGATACAGGAGATTATAATTTAGTCGATTCATACGTTTCAGTAAACGAATCTTTGAAACACGCTTGTGCAAAACATAAAGTTAAACTAAACTTAAAATGGATTAATAGTAAAAACTTAGAAGGTAAAGATGTTGATGTTCAGGATTACCTTAAAGATTTAGATGGGATAATTGTTCCAGGCGGATTCGGAAGTAGTGGTGTTGAAGGAAAAATACGTGCAATAACTTATTGTAGAGTACATAATATTCCGTTCCTAGGATTATGTTTCGGATTACAGTTAGCAGTTGTTGAGTATGCGCGTAATGTCTGCGATTTATTTGATGCACATACTACTGAAGTTGATCCAAAAACTCAAAATCCAGTTGTAGCTATTCTTGCCGAACAAAGAGAAGTTACTTCAAAAGGTGCGACAATGAGACTAGGCGCATATGATGCCGTGCTAAAGAAAGGCACTATCACTCATTCAATTTATGGCACTGATATTGTGTCCGAAAGACATAGACACAGATTTGAAGTAAACCCTGCATATCACAAGATACTTCAAGAATACGGATTAGTATTTAGTGGAATGAGTCCGGATTCTAGACTTGTGGAGTTCATAGAATTACCCGAACATAAATATTTCTTAGCAACACAAGCACATCCAGAATTTAAATCTTCATTACTGAAACCTGCACCATTATTTGATGCATTCATTAAGGCTAGTATAAAAGATATAGATAAAAACTAATTTCATTCTACATTTCTTCTTACATCATCTAATATTACTACTCTATTAACTAATTCATTTGGATCCATGCTTGATTGTATGTCGTCCAGTATTGTTATTGGAAAATCGTCTAGTCTGGTGACCGGTATGTCATCAAGTCTTCTAAGCGAGAACTTATTCATCTTCTTGTTCCTCGAGTTCTTCGATGTTTTTTATGTCTCTTATTGCATATAGGTAGCTGTCCATTTTTGTCGCCTCTGTCGTTGCTATATTAGTTGTTGTTTGTCATCACTAGTATACGTTTTTGTTAAAATTGAAGCACCAAAGCTTCCTACAGGTTTGGTGGGGTGGTTTTTAAGAATTTAGATATGTTGTAGGAAGCCGGCTTCGTTGAATTTTATTTTTTAATGCTGATGGTGTGTGCTTGTGCTGGTTTACGCATTTCGTACAGCCACAACATTCCAATCCTCATCATATTCTTATTGAATTTATCGCTGATCTTGTATGTTTTCTTATACATGTCATAGTCTATTAATCCCATGCTTTTCATTGGCGTTAATATCCTATCATAAAATTGACGCTTGTTATAGCTTAATGTGACTTTTTTCTTTTGACCGAACTGTGTTGTTTCTTCATCAATTAATTTGCCTTCATGTAATGCTGTTGCAAATACGCTCATTTCTGTTTTGCCAATTTCTCCGCCATGAGTTTTCATTTCTTCGATTAATAGCTTTCCAACGATAACTTGTTGTTCTGTTGCAAAGATTATCTCGTAGATATTCTCAGGTAGATTGAACTGGTCGAATAATATTGTCATAACACTTGAAAAGATTAAGTAATATATAAATGTTATGTTTTTGTATACTGGTTTACAACCTAAGCACAGGTTTTTTAGATAAGTATACGTTAACGTATACTAGTATACGCAGTATATCTGGTGTTACTCCTCAATAACAACTTTTATAAAAGCATGTTTTTTTCTAAGAGTATGAGTAATATTACGCAAAAAGTTTTATCTCAAGGATATTCTGTTGCTTCAGCTCTATCAACTTACAAGGGCCTTGCTGTAATGTTAGTAGATATGCAGAAGAGTTTTATATCCGAAGTTCATGAAGATGAAGCACTGGCTTTATACAAAACACATTCTAATGTCATAACTGAATTATGTGCAGAGAACTTTGTTCCATTAATAAATATAATGTATACTGGATCAGGACCGTTGAATTCTGTCTCTCGTCAACATGTTGAGATGGCTCCAATAGTCAAACGTCATATGAAGTCATCCCCAAACGCCTTTGAAAAGGATAGTAGATTATATTCTACTCTGATGCAAATGCAAATAGATACAATATTCATTATGGGTATTTATGCATCACTGTGCGTACTTGATACGGCTGTGGGCGCAGGAAAAAAAGATTTTAAAGTTATCACTGCTGATGATGTTATAGCGAATTCTTTTCATATCAGTTGTAAAACTAACGCTAAATTAAAAGACAGATTTACTGACGATGGTATAACGTATTATGATTCTCATTTAGAATTCTTAGAATATTTGAAAGATTCTACTTCTCAAAGAAATCTTTAATCAAATCTTTATACAATAAGCTTATTTTCATTTGCCATGTGATTGGAAAACATCTATAATAATTATTCCAAGTATATCTCTCGTCGAGAAATATTATTACTCCTTTGTCTGTTTCACTTCTTATACATCTACCTGCTGCTTGAATGGTTTTAGTGAATGCAGGGAATAAATATCCGTAGTCCCATCCTTTATTGAATTTTTTATCATAATATTCAATTAACGCCTTCGTTTCTAAATCTGGTTTTTGTAATGGTAATCCTATAATTATTACTGCTTTCAACACTCCTGGTAGATCTATTCCCTCGGCAAAACTTCCAGTAATAACTGCATTTAATATCGCGCCTTTTTTTTGATATGAAGAAAAATTTTGTAAAAATTCTTGCTTTTCTGATTTTGTCATTCCAGGATTCTCTGTAAATATTGTTTTAGAAATTTTTGTATCAAGATATTTTGTGATTTCTTCCATCAAATAATAACTAGGATAATATATTGCAACACATCCATCGACTGTGTTATTTATTTCTTCCAACACTTTCCCAATTTCTTTATATTGGTCTTGACTTCTTGCTTCGTACTTAGTTGATGTTTTTGGAATTATGAGATTCATTCTATTTTCGACGGGGAATGGGCTTTTTAATGTTAATTCTTCAGATGTTATTCCAAATAATTCTTTATACATAGAAGTTGGTGTTAGTGTTCCGGACATCATTACTGTAGAATACGCTCCATTAACGACAGGAGCAGTTATTATGCTAGGATCTAGACATCTATAACTTAATGTTATCATATCTGTTTTATCTTTTAATTTTTTTGTACTAATAATTCTAGTAAAGCCCTCGTCGCTGCCTAACCAGTATTCTAAGAATCCGGCAACAGCACCGATGTATGAAACGTGTTGTGTTTCTCTAATTGCATTTGCAACAAACATTAATTCAGCAACTAATTCATCATAATCTTTTATTCTTTCAATACTTTCAATGAATTCATTTTTATTGACGTATCTTTCACTAGTCGCTAATTCGCTCCAATTCTTTTTACCTATATCGCTAGCACTTGTAAAATTTGTTAATGTTACTGCGGATTTTTCTGGACTATTTTTTGCATATTTACTTTCGAATTCTCTAGTTAATGATTGTGCATAAGAATTTAATATTCCTTCAATATCCTCTAATAAATTAACTATGTGGTTATGTCCGAATTTTTTTGCTTCAGCAATTGCACGTTTTAAAGTTATGTTGGAAAGATATTCAGAAACTAAATCTTTAACTCTGTTCGGAAGATTATGTGCTTCATCAATTATTATTATTGCGTCTTTCAATTCTTTATTTATTTTTTTGAAGAATAATTCTCGGATATGTGGATTAAATATGTAACTATAATCTGTAACTATTACTCGTGCCTGTTTTGCCATTAATATAGAGATTTCATACGGGCAAAGATGATGTTTCATACTTTCAGTAATGATGCTTTCCGTCGTAGAAACTCCTCTATTTTGTTTTTTTAATTCATTCAAAACGTGTTCTGTTGCAGGCATTAATTTTGTTCCTTGCTTAACGCTAGTATAAAAATCACATTTACCATTCTCGACGAGCAATCGACAAAATTCTGCGAATTCTTTGCTTGGAAGAGTTTCGACACTTGGTTGTAAACATAAATGTTTTTTACCAATTATACTTGAGCCCACTATTCGTAAATTAAATTTCTCATTAATTTTTTTTAGTGTATCTATAACAATTTTATGTTGTGTATGTCTTGATGTTAAGAAATATATCGTTAAATTTTTATTATCTTTTTTAAGGATATGGCTTAGTGCAGGACTTAACGCAGCTGCAGTTTTTCCAAGACCTGTTGGAGCGTGCACGAGAAGATTGGTTTTATTTTTCACAACTTCATCAATTTTTTTTATTAGTGCATCTTGTGCTTCACGAATATCTTTATGTGGAAACAATAATGTTTCTATTGCTTCTAAATCAATATTAGAATCTTTAGTTTGAGAATTATCAACAGGGGCATCAGCAAGAAAATGATCATTGTATTCTTCGACTATGATTCTCGGTTTATCCGAGTTTGTATCGGTCTCTTGAGTATCGGTCTCGGTATTTACCTCTATCTCGAAACTTTCATCCAACTCCCTATTAACCTTCTTGCCCATGGAGCCGTTAATCAAAGTTTTTTTATAAAGCTTGCTAAGGGATGGCTAGTGACGTCAATCCATTACCTTTATAAACATATTATTTTTCCTATTATTGTTTCGAGGAAGAACAATGCTCCGAGTTGCAATCAGGGTATTGTTAAACTATAATCGAGGGTAAGAAAAATGACTATATATGATGTGGATCCACAAATTGTTATAAACAATCTTGCAAAGGATTTAAAGGAAATAATAAAACAACCTGAATGGACACCATACGTCAAGACTGGAAACCATAAACAAAGGCCACCAGCAGACAAAGAATGGTTCTTTACAAGAGCAGCAGCAATATTGAGAACTGTAGCATTACAGGGACCAATTGGTGTATCAAAGTTAAGAACTAAATATGGTGGAAAGAAGAACAGAGGTTACAAGCCAGAAAAGTTTGTGAAAGGTTCAGGAAATATTGTTAGAAAAGCATTACAAGAATTGGATAAAGCAGGTCTAACCGTACAAGCTGAAAAGGGCGTACACAAAGGTAGAATTGCAACTCCAAAAGGAATGAAGATGTTAGCTAAGGCTGGCTTTAAAGATACGACAAAAGATGTTGTAAAAGCATCAAAGTCTAAGGAGCAGTAAAAATGGCTAAAACAAAACATCCAAGCAAAAAAGCACGATTAGCAAAGGCAGGCAAGCAAACTAGATGGGCTCCATTCTGGTCCGTTCCAAAGAAATATGGTAAGACAAGAAAAGTACATCCAGGAAGACATACAGCAAAGAAGAGAAGCTGGCGTAGAACTAAATTAAAAATTTAAGGTGTAAAATGGTTATAGAAAGAGTATACAATGTTCCATTAAGAAAAGGATTCAAGCTAACAGCTAGACATAAGAAGGCTAAAAAGGCAGTAAGTGTATTGACTGAATTCTTATCAAAGCACATGAAACAGCCAGACTTAAACAAAGTTCTTATCGGAAGAAATCTAAACATGGAATTATGGAAGCATGGAATAAAAAATCCTCCAGGCCAAGTAAAAGTTGTTGTGATTAAAGAAGATAATGGCGATGTAAAAGCAGAATTATATGGCTTCAAGTACGAGCATAAGAAGAAGGCAGAAAAGGAAGATAAAGAATCCAAAACAGAAGCAAAGGCAACTAAGGAAGCAAAGAAAAAGAGTACAACATCAGAAACGCATACACATGCAGATGGTACTGTACATACTTCTGAGCATCATCATGAAGAAAAACATGAACATGCAGCAAGTCAATCACATGAGAAACCAGCTGCAAAAGTTGTAAAGAAAGCTCCTGCAAAGAAAGCTGTAAAAAAGGCTGAATAAGCTTTTAATTTATTTTTTTAATATTATTTCTCTAATTTTCAATATCTTTATATTTTAATATTAATTCTTGAGTATTATGGACGCGGTTTATGAAACTAAACGAAGGTTAGATTTGGCGAAGCGTATTTCTCAACCGTTAGAACGAATTGTCGATGGTGTTATGCTTGGTGGCTCGATGGGTTTTGGTCAAAATTACTCAGTTAGCAACAAATCTGATATTGATATGGTCGTCGTTCTTGATAGAAAAAAATTACCTGAACTTATGAAATCGTGGTATTTTAAAGATCATGTTCATACTAAAGTTCAAGAATTGTTTAGTACAAATGATATAAACCTTTTTTGGGTTACTAGAATAATAGATACTATAGAAGTTAATGCTTTTGTTTATGATACGCAAGGATATAAGGATTTTTGTACCTTAAAAAATGGTATAAGAGGTTACATTAATCATAAACCGGAAAAGACTCAATCGGCTTATTCTTATGATGGAGAAGAATTACTTTTTAATAGACGGATAGTTCCTATGAGTGAGGGCTTTATATACGAAAAACCGGCGTTAGCTAATAACTGTTTCTGGGGAGGAGTGCCCAGACAAGACTTTTTCTATAGCGGATTTATACTCTATGAGAAAAATAGTTTTCTGAAAAAGATGGAAAAACTTGTGTGGACAGCCACAGTAAAACAGTTGATAAAAGAGCACGGTAAGCACGTGGATTTATCTAAATATAATATTTTAAACACTCATTTTACTTACCAAACAGCCAAACATAGATTACCTTCTAGAGTTGTAGATAAAATACTTGATAGAACAGAAAAAGAATTAAAGAAATTAATATAATTAAAAATAAATAAAAAAAAGAATCGCGAATTAATTCGCGTGTCCGCCTGCTGCTCTGTTACTTGGTCTTGATTTCTCATAACCAAAGCCTTTTCCTCTAAGTCCTCTTGACTTTCTAGCTGCAGATGTTATTCCTCTGTAGACTCTTCCAGTTTGCGTTATGATGCTATGATATACTTCATCATGTTGTATAACCGGACTAGTTCTATCTAATAATATTACTTCATACCAGCAGTATAATCCGTCTTTTCCGACGAAGTAACTGTTTAGAACTTCACAATTCTTGTATTTAGCATTAGCTCTTTCTTCTGCTACTGATTGATAACTCTTAGCTAGATTTTTACGTTGATAATTATGTGCAGATCTTCTTCCGCCAGTAATCTTTGGTCGCATTCTGCCACCACGATCAACTCTTTGTCTAATGATTAGAACTCCTTGTTTTGCTCTATAGCCAACTGCTCTTGCCTTATCAATTCTAGTTGGTTTTTCGATTCTGACAGTTGTGTCTTGTGCACGCCATTCTGTCATTCTTTTTCTATGCATCTCCTTGAATTCAGGAGTAGAAACTTTCCATGCATTCTTTACATTATTGTATAATCCCATTTTATTTAGCCTCCATATTTTATTATGTTCGACTGTTAGTCAAACATCATCAGATTCAGGTAAGCTGCTACCCACATTTCTGATAGAATACGGAGCAAAGGTTCATTTATAAAGGTTTTCGTCGAAATCGGTATTTTGTTTATAAACATATTAGTTTTGATAGCTTCGCGAAGCGAACTATCACTTTTGACGCGCCTTTTTGTAACAGGCGCTTTCACAACTTTTTTAAATTAGTTGTATGTTTTGACTAGAAGGTGATGTTAAGATGGAAAACGCAGAAGATCAAAACACAGCGGTTGATAAAATAAATGAATCTGTTTCTCTAGGAGGAAACATTGAATTAGTCGGTTTTAAGCAGGTAAGCCTTGCAGATGTGGTTGTTGTAAAAAAACTAGTAGGTCATTATACTAGAAAAATTCAAGAACACGCACCAAATTTTGAGAAAATACAAATATTCTTGAAGGAAATACATAAAATTGACAATAACGCTAAGCACGAGATACATGTAAAAGTTTTAGATGGTGGAAAAGCATTCAGTTCAGAAGTTGTTGATAAAAACATCTTTATAGCATTAGACAACGCATTAAAAAAAGCGTTAGCGGAAGTTTCTCACCATAATAGTAGAAATTAAATTTTTATTTGTTCTTTCTTATTTTTCTTCTTCTTTAATTCTTCGCTATATTTTTCCATGTCTTCAACAGTAAGAATCTTACTAATAGTAGGTTTATAGCCCGGTATAATATAATGCAGTAGCAACGTTATTAGATTAATGATTACAAATAATATTACACACGCGAATACTGTCGTCCAATCTAGAGGAATTCCAGAACTATAAACGATAATTATTCCTAATAATCCTAATAGATTGATGTACGTTGGTGAAGATATTACGTACGCAATCTTCTTTGGTAGGAAATGGAAAAAATCTACAATCATCAACACTAAAGCCAGGCCAGCAATCCATAATGGGATTATGATCTTAATATCGGAAGCAGATAGTATAAATTGTAGCGCGGTTTGGCCGGAAGGTTCGAATAAGCGTCTGAATAAATCAATAGAGATGAATACTAGTACAATTGTATTGCCGAATGCGGTATTCCAACCTAATTCTTCATCTTTATACCTTCCAAAATATAACTCCATTAATAATAATGTGGCTAATAATGGTAGAAGCATCCACAACATGTTAGGCGTATAGATTGGAGCTTCAACTATGTCTACACCTCGATTAAATAAATCTACGCTTAAATAATTCCAAGTCGTACTCACAACAGAATTAATAGAACTTAAGGTTTCATTAATCATTTGTTAATATCCATTAACGTCCTTTATATATTTTGTTACTGTCTATCTATTATTTTGTACCTGTTGTTAAAGAATTTTAATATATCCATAATGACTATGAGCATAACCGCTAATGATATTGATAAAAGCCATTCATTCCAACCGATATGTGCTAATTCGAATGTCTTGTTGAGTGGAG
>JANNSE010000053.1:0-16293 GCA_031402215.1 Candidatus Woesearchaeota archaeon
TGTTTCTGTGCTGTTTGTTCTTCCTGCTAGGTCGTATGTTGTTGCGTTAAAGTAATATAGTCCGTCTGTTGGTACGGTGTAATTGACGTATGTTTCATTGGTAGTATTTATTAAATCGTTAGTCGAATTATAGATTTTTATTTGAGTATAGTTTAAATTAGAATCATTGACTGTAACGTTTATTATAATATAATTCATATTAGATAGCGTGATGTTTGTAGTATCATCATTGAAATCTATTTCTGGATTTATTGTGTCCACTCTAAATGTTACATTTGTTATGTTTATGTTTCCTATTGTATCATTACAGTAGAATACTGCCGTATAATTTCCATCACTAATTGATGAATTTGTGTGATTAAATGTTTGATTATCTGCTGTGTCCATACTAATGTTTGTTGATCCGGAGTCTAAAGTATAGAAACATGTTCCGTTTTCAGTTAATGTAACATTAAATGTTATGCTAGAAGTATCATACGTTTTATTTATTGGAGAATTTATCGTGATGTTCGGTGCTATTGTGTCTACTGTGAATGTTACATTTGCTTCCGTTATATTATTATCTGTATCGTTCGCCCAAACGTAAAGAGTATTTACTCCTTCATCAAATGTGGCTTCTATCTCTACAGTATAATTGACGTCTGTTCCATTATAATTATACCAAACAGTATCGTTATCGGTGGTAGTTATATTAATCAGAATTGTCGCGTTATTGTATGTGATAGCTATTGGAGAATTTATTGTAATAGTTGCATTGGCTAGAACTATCTGTGTGCAACATAGTAATAAGAATACTAATAACACCCCTCTTAATTCTCTAAACATACTACTGACTCACCCTGCTGTAATTCTCAACAATCTCATATATAAATGTTACGTTTATGTTGTAGATTTTATAGAGAGAGAATCTTTGAACGTTTTATAAATGGTTTAAGTGAAGTTTTTGATTATAGATCAACAACTACTTGTGCAACGTATCTTTGAGAATCTTCATCGAATTTTACGTACATTTCATTGTATGTTACTGCCTTAATCTCGCCGTGACTCTCCATGTTTAGAGATTGCGTACCGTGAATTATTGCTTTCAATTTATACATATCTTCCTTATGTATGATCTGTATTTTATATATTAATCCAACAACCAATTCAGCACTCATTAAGAATATTATCTCTTCTAAGAAATTATACAATAGCGTTTCAAGGTTATTGCCTTCTACAATAATGTCCCTGACTTCTTGGTCAAATTCGTTTTCAGCTAACTCATCAACATCATACATCAAATGCATCATAGCTTCTTGTGCATTCTTGAATGCCTCTTCAAGAGTGCTTCCATAGGCTTGAAATTTAGCGTCCGCTGTTTTATCGAAGAATTTGTATTTCTCATTAGAGTCTGTACTGGTATGATGTATGCTCATAATTTTAAGAAGACTTCTAGATTTAAAAACTTAATTACTATTTAATATTTCTTTAGTAAGTCTCCTAGACTTGCACCTATTGCACATGGGGCGCTTAGAATTACTATGAAATTTACGAAATGCCCTGTACTAGGCATAAGATATTGTAATCCGAATGTATATGCTAGTGCTATTGCGATAATAACTGCAGTAATGTAGAATGCTGCTACTCTTTTCATCCAAAACTGTCCGAATTTTCTTGTGACTTTATCTGTTACTCTGCTGTATCCTATAATATATATCTCTAGAGTTAATATTATTATTGTACCGAATATTATTATAAATAATTGTGGTGTAGGTATTTTTGTAGCTAAATCTATAATGTTTTTAGAGAACAATACGCTGAATCCCAAGAATAATGCTCCTATGCTTGCTCTTACAAAATCTTGTTTCGAGAAGTGTTCAGGAGTATGATCTATTAACTTATCTCTCATTCTCTGGACGTCATCTTTTATAAGATCCGTCTCAAATTTTACAACATCAAGCTCACGCTTAATTTGTTCTATCTCTCTCAAAACTCACACCTCTTTACTTTAACTGCATTTATTGTGGTACTTCTTTTTATATTTTTTGAATTTATTAATATAACTTAATTCAAATATGCATTAGCCATATATTGTTGTGCCATTCTATAACTGTTGAAAAAGCTAGCATTTATTGCTATGCAATGTCTCATTACATCTGCCCACTTATCCTTATTTCCGTAAAACGTTGGTATGATTGTGTTCTCTAATTTGTCGTATAAATCTCTTGCTTCATCCAACATATCTGAATCTTCCTTAAATCCCGGATCTTGCGGATGTGGTCCTAGACTCCACCCTGTTATATTTTCTACGCATCCTTCTATCCACCATCCATCAAGCGTGGATGCTTGCGGTACTCCATTTAGCGCTGCCTTCATTCCACTAGTTCCTGATGCTTCTAATGGTCTTTGCGGCGTATTCAACCAAACATCGCATCCTGCAACCATCTTACGTGCTACATGCATATCATATCCTAATACGAATACGATTTTTATTCTGCCATTTTCTTGATTAATTTGTTTGGCCATCGAAATTATTTTTTTAATTAATTCTTTTCCCCTATAATCATGAACGTGCGCCTTTCCTGAAAATATTACTTGAATGTCACCCACTCTCTGACTAACCTCTTTTAGTCTTCCTATATCTTGTAATATTAAATCTGGACGTTTGTATTCTGTGAATCTTCTTGCGTATCCTATTGTAAATCTCATAGGATCAAGAGTGACTCCATTATATTTTTGTATGTAATCAAATAAATCTTTTTTGGCTGCCATATGTGCGTTTAGTATATCGTCTTTTGGAATAGATAATGCGTATCTTAAAGTGAACGGATCCCTAACCCATTCGGGCATGTATTTATCGAATAATTCTTTGAATGGCGGGCATATGCAAGTTTGTGGATGTATTCCGTTTGTTATTTCATTTATTACATATCCTGGGAACATTTCTCTTGTGACTTCACCATGTCTTTTTGCTACACCATTAACATACGTGCTGAAGTTTAATGCGAGTAACGTCATGTTGACCATTCCATCGTGTGTTGATCTATCTAATGCAAATCTTGGCATATATCCGTTTAATAATTTTTGAAATAATTGACTATCGAACGAATCATGTCCTGCTGCTATTGGTGTATGTGTTGTGAATACGCACTTATCTTTTACTGATTGTATATTGTAATGATCTTCTTCTGTTTCTCCCATTTCTTTATATGTTTGTTTTAATAATTCTACAGTCAACAGCGCTGAATGTCCTTCGTTCATATGGTATTTTTTTATGTTGCTATATCCTAAGCTGTCGAGCATTTTAATTCCGCCTATTCCTAGAATTATTTCTTGCATCAATCTATATTGTCTATCTCCGCCGTACAAATATGATGTTAATGTTCTATCATAATCGCTGTTTCCTTCAACGTTTGAATCTAAGAAGTATACTGGAATATTGTGACCGCCTTGCCCTCTTATTATTAGTTGCCACGCTCTAACTTTTATTTCACGATTATCTGCGTTTAATACTATTATATTTGGTAATAATACCATAAACTGATTTGGATCCCATTCTACTGGTGTTTCGTACTGTTCTCCATTCTCGTTGACTAGTTGATGAAAGTACCCTTTAGAATTTATTAGTGTAATTCCAATCATTGGAGCACCCATGTCAGAAAAACTTTTTAGAAGATCTCCTGCTAATATTCCTAATCCGCCTGCATATGTTGGTATAGAATGACTTATTCCAATCTCCATACTGAAATATGCTATATAGCTCTCATGCCCCACCTTCATACTATTCAAGAACACTCACTCTTTTTAAACTTGTTACACGACTCGGAAGGGATGACAAGGCGCCTTTTACGAAAAGGCGCGTCAAAAGTGACTGTTCAACTTCGTTGAAGCAGTCTGTTGAGAAATTAATATGGGCCCAGCCGGATGCTCCTGAGCCGCAAAGAACTGAAAGTTCTTGCGCACAAGAAACTTCGTTTCTTTGTGCTTTTAGAAAAAAGCCTCGGGAAAACATAAAGGTCGCTTACAGCGACAAAAATATTAAAAAATATTCAAAGAAAATATGTATGGGCCCAGCCGGATTCGAACCGGCGACCTTTTCCACGTCAAGGAAACGTCATGCCACTAGACCATGAGCCCATGATTTAGGAGACTCGAGAAATGTTTATAAAGATTATTGTTTAACTTATATTATGAAGAACTATTACGACAGTATTGCAAAGGGTTATGATGAATTGCACGGTGAGGAGCAATTAAAGAAATTAGAATTGATTGGTCGAGAAATTAAGACTGATTCAAAACTCAAAGATTTCATCAAACCGTCCTACGAGCTTCTTGACGTAGGGTGTGGCACAGGAATAAGTACTGGATTCTTTAAAGCGAATGAAAAATATGGTATAGATCCTAGCAAAGAATTAATTCAAATTGCAATCAAGAATTATCCAATGTGCGAATTCAAAGTTGGAAGTGCAGAAAATCTTCCATACATAGATAAACAGTTTAACGTTGTAGTTTCGCTAACAGCTATTCAAAACTTTACCGATATTGACGCAGGCCTTGATGAAATAAGACGTGTGTGTAAAAAAGATGGTCATTTTATCTTAACGTTTTTGAAGAAGAGTCTAAAACATAAACAGATAGATGTTTCTATAAGATTAAAGTTTGATGTAATAAAGAAAATCGAAGAAGACAAAGATATTATTTATTTTTGTAAGTGATTATCTGAATATAAATTAGAATTACAACTTACTCTTCCTTTCTCAACAAAGTCTCTGCAATTACTGCAAATGCTGGTCTAGTAATGAATACACCAATGCTTACTCCTAGAATTGTTGTTATGGCAAATCCTTTTAATAATCCTGCACCTGCTGATAATAACGGTAACATTGCTACAACCATTGTTAAGTATGATGCCATTATAATAAAGAATGCGTTTTTAATTTTATCTTTCCAATTTGATGAGGATCCAGTATCTCTATTTTTACCGCTTATCTCATCAATTATTACTATTTGCGAGTCTACACCAGTTCCTATTGCGATTATGATTGCTGCAATTGCAATCAAATCAATATTCCAGCCGATTATTGCTGCGAATCCTAATAATATAATTACTTCTGACATTAATGTGATTGCTACAGGTATTGATACGATGAATTTTCTATATCTAAGCATTATTACTATGATAACAAATATCATTGCTATAAATCCAACAAACAATGTGTTCTGAATGAACTCGTTTCCTAATAATGGACTTACAGTACTGCTATCTTCAATTGATAATTTTACTGGTAATGATCCTGTTACAAGAACAGTTTGTAATTTTTTCATATTGTTTGTGGCATCACTCATTGCATCTTGCTGAGTTATTCCTGTACCACTTCCTGAAATACTTATCTCAGTTTCTGCTCTACCCTTTAAGCTCTCGCCAATTCTCAAGCTATCTACCATTTCATTATCTAAGTATAAGTCCAAAGGTTCCGTTAAGTATCCTTCGCCATTCTCGATTTTTACATCAAGATTTTTAGTTCTATCTGCTTGTCTTTGTGCAGATTCTGGGCTTAATGTTATTGCAAACATGAATCTACAATAAAATTGTCCGTCACTCAATTTATTACACTCTTGGATTCTAGAACAATCAGGAGTTTTACAAACATGTTTTATGTCTGCTCCACCTTTGAATACCGTATCGTTACCTATCTTACCTTCGAATTTACCTTGCTTTGATAATAAGTTCTTAACTTCTTCATCGCTTGCACCCGCAATTTCTACAATTATGAATTCATTACCTTCTAAATCTGTTGTTGGTCTAACCATTATATCGGATAAACCATAAACGTTTAATCTCTGCTTCATGTTTTCTACTAATGTATTCATTTCATCAGTATCTAATACTTCTTCAGGTCTTAGAATTACTCTGCTACCACCTTGTAAGTCTAGACCCATTCTAATATTAGATGTTGGAGCATTATATACTCGTAATCCAATATCTTCCACACCGATTACTTTTTGCAATGTCTTATTTTGAACTCTTGATTTAGTTACGTTCTTAGTTGTATTAGTAGAGTTATCTAATACTGATTCAATATAATCTACTATTTCAGTCTCATCCAATATTGTTGTTTCATATAAAGGTTTAACAGTTATTCTGTACAAATCTTTATTGGTTTTTACAATTACTGTCGTATTAACTCTTAACGTAGAAGTTACTTGCGTATAATCGTTAATATCTTTTATTGGAATATTATTAATGGAATGAACAACTTCTCTACCCATAGGAGTTACTGTTGGTTTAGGATTTTCTATTCCGCCAAGTGAAGCTGCGCTATCTTTTATTACACTTCTTACTGCTACGCCATCAGCCCAAGGATTTAATCTCATTGCAACTAATGCCATAATTATACAAATTATTAATAGCCAAATCTTCCAACTTTTGAATACTTTTTTAACGCTCATTTATTTCCAACCTTTTTTTTCCAAGTGCCATCTTAATATTCCGGCATTTTGGATCCAAGTGAATATTATATCTCCAATTAAACCTGCAATTAAAATAAACATTATTTCTTTAATAACAATAGAATGTGTAAAGAAGTATGCTGAAAGTACTGCTGCTAATGCACACAAGGACATTGTGATTCCTGTACTGAATGCACCAACAATTCTATCAAATACTGAGCCTTCTCTACGTTTTAATACTCTAACACTTAGCAAGATATCTGTATCAATACTATAACCGATAAGCATTAGGAATGCTGCAACTCCAGCAATACTTAGCTTATGGCCAAATAAGTCAAATATTGCTAATGAAAAGAATAAATCTGAGAATGCACAAAGCATTATACCGAATGCAGGGATACTGTCCCTAATATATATTACTGCTAATACTACAAATAATATTACTGGTATAATATATGTTATCAATGACTTTGCATAGAACATCATGAATGTTGCTATGATTGTTAATATAGATGCTATCCATTTATCTCTTGTGGACTCGCCGAAATATAAGAATATTACAATACCCATAAACAAGAATGCCATAAACATTGCTTTAAGTGTTTGAGTAAAGAACGAAGCACCAAATGTTGGTCCAACTGTTTGTTTATTGTCTGCGAAGTCTTTATCTGTTAATTCTGGGAATTTTGGTTTTAGTGCATCAATCAAAGCAACCTCGTCTATTCCTGCAGCTTCAATCGAAAATTGTAAGCTAGAAGCAGAACCAAATGTTCTGACATTAACATCTGCATTAGGGAATGTTTTCATCAAGTATGATTGTAAATCATCAGGAGTCATTGTAGTATCAGTAGGGGCTTTTAATGTAAGGCTTATTCCTCCTGTTAAAGAAACTCCTCTATTAACGAAATCTCCAGTTTTAGCGTAGTGTACACCTATGACTATAAATGAGAATACTACTAATAATAATGAGAATATCATTAATAACTTATAGTGTTTATCATAAAGACGCCATAGAAAGTTATGTTTATGACTACCGCCATGCTCATCTTCACTCTGTTTCTTCTCGTGATGTTCACTCATTACGTTCAAGAATTAAACGTATTTTTATAAATATTACTATTTCAACAACATTTATAACCATAAACTAAATAAATACAGAGGTTGGAAGAGATATTAATAGAATATCAGGATGTATTAATCAGGAAGTATCAAAGAGGTGTGTTTAGTGTCTCATCGTTTAAAGTCTAAAGCGCAGGTATCAGTAGAATATCTAATTATTATAGGCGTATCATTCGCAATACTTATTCCTGGAGGATACTTCTTTTACAATTATTCTAAGAGTTCTAATGATGCAACTATACGTACTCAAATTACTCAGATAGGAACTGCCATGATAACTAGTGCCGAATCTATTTACGGTTTATCCGAGGGTTCTCTTGTTACTCTTGATTTACGTTACCCAAGCAATATTCGTGATATCTATATATTGGGAGGAAACGAGCTAGTAATAAAATATGAGTTGTCTAGCGGTATGAATGATGCAGTATTTTTCTCAAAAGTATCTCTGAGCGGAAATTATACTTATCCTAGACCTATTGCGGGAGATCTTAATTGTACCACTCCATGTACTGACTCTGTCATAACTCCTAATACGCCTCAACAAGGTGCTCATAAATTAAAATTTGAGTCTAAAACAAAATACGTTTTCATATCACAGGCAAAATGATTAATATGCGCAATTCTAGAAAAGCACAGACATCAATGGAGTTTGTTATATTGACTGGATTTATGCTCATGGCATTCTTAATCTTTTACATCGTAATACAATCTAAACTTGTTGAAGCTAATAAAAATACTATAGATTTAGCTGCGAAACAAGTAGAGACAATAGTAGTAAACGAGTTGAAAGTCGCAGAATCAGTATCTGATGGATATTATAGAGAGTTTGAACTACCTCAAAGAGTTAATGGAATGAATTATACTTTGAGTATAATTCCCGGTCCAAGTCAAGGATCTAGTGATATTCCTGAAGTTGTAATAAAATATAATGGTCGTGAAAGAGTATATTTTGTTTCCCAAGCGTATGTTAGTAATTTATCGAAAGTCGGTAAGGGATTAAATAATATTTCTAAGATTAATGGTACTATATTAATACAAAATATGACTTCTAATTAAAATTTAAGCAGGCTTTAGTTATAAAATCAAAACTTTTTTAAATAACCACAGGGAGATGTCTCATTCTTCAAACTATAATTGAAAGTTAAAATCTAAAATTAGAGTGTGATGTTAGAGTGTGATGTTAGAGTGTGATTAGTTTAGATGTGATTAAATGATTAATACATTAAAGAATATATTTACAAATTTTTGGAGCGAAATCTTTGATAAAACCACTTATTTTAAGTTAGGAATATATGGTGCTCCAAACAGTGGAAAGACTACTCTCGCAAATAGAATGTGTAAAGATTTATCAAGCGATTTATCAAATACAGATAACGAATTCACAGATATTTCTAATATAGCTCATGAAACTAGAAAAGTTAATGTTAAAGAAAGACTATTAATGACAAAGAATGGTAAGAAGATTGAATTTGATTTGGTTGATACTCCAGGAATAGCCACTAGAATAGATTATGAGGTTTTTGTTAAAGCAGGAATGACTCAGAAAGAAGCTAAGCAAAGAGCAAGAGAGGCAACAAAGGGTGTTATTGAAAGTATAAAGTGGCTTGAAAATGTTGATATGGTTGTGATAATGATTGATGCAACTAAAAATCCTTATAGTCAAGTTAATCTGACTATCATTGGTAATTTAGAGGCTCGAGGGATACCTTTTGTAATTGTTGCTAATAAAATTGATTTGAAGAGTAGCAAGCTAGATAAGATACAGGAAGCTTTCCCTAAATATAGAATACTAGGAATAAGTGCGAAGTTCTCTCAAAATATAGATAGAATCTATGACGAGTTCTTGGTGATGAGAAAAAAAATAAAAAGAAGATAAAAAGTGTGCGCGTGTGATGTGCGCATCGCGAATGTTCTAAAATGTTAACAATACAATATTTACCTTATACCCAAATAGAATCGCTCAACAGTCAGCAAAGAATACAATTAATACTCTCTCTATTGAAAGCTGATAAAATGGTTGTGATTGACGGTCGATTAAGCAGTATGGATGAATCTTTGTTGATTAGAGAAACTATGAGCGTTATTAATGAAACTTTCAATGGTGTAGAGATAGGTGTATTGCGCGATCATAAGGAACAGAATTGGATTTCAAAAATAAAATACGGTCTCGTAAAAGCTCTCGTTGGAGATAGAACAGGCATAACAATTGTTGGACCTGCTAAAATAATATCTGAACTTCGTCAACATCCAGAACACATCGAGTTGCATTTTCAGAAAGAATATTTACTAGCTCATTCGAAGAGTAATACGAAAGTTAAGTCTAAGGGAAAATAATATGTTTCATAAATGTGTAAAATGTGGAAAGTTGTACGAACACTCGTCTGAAGAAATATTAAGCGGATGCTTATGTGGTAGTAAGTTATTTTACTTTGTAAAATCCAAGTCCGAAGGAAAAAAGAAGAAGTCCGGCGAGAAAGTTAGTGAAGATGTAGAATACTTCTATGAGTTAGAAGATGATGTGAATCAAGAAATAATCATCTTCGATATAGAAGCTATAAATATTAAAAGCAGCGGTAAGTATGAATTGAATCTAGACGGTTTAATGAATACTAAACACGATAATGGTTTAATATATAAGTATGGTGAAGGTAAGTATAGTATTGATCTGGAAAATAATTTCAAGCAATTGAAACACAGGAAATGATTTAAAATACTTTCAAAATTAAACCATTAAACATTTAAATCCTCATTCTAAACATCTATTATGAAAGTATTATTCGTATGTTATGGTAATGTGGCTCGCAGTCAGATGGCCGAAGCATATTACAATAAATACACTAATTCAAGTAGAGGTATAAGTGCTGGTGTAGGGTATGGTATTAGAGACAGATATACTCATCCTGCAAGTGATGTTGTTAAGGTGATGCTGGAAGAAGACATTGATGTTTCTAGAAAGAACGTTAAAGCCATAAATCGAGAAATGGTTGAAGAAGTTGATAAAATAGTTGTTATGTGCGACTTAGATGATTGTCCGAGTTTTCTATTAGATTCTGGAAAAGTTGAACACATCCCAATACCCGATCCATACGGTATAAGTGTAGAATATACTCGTGCTGTACGAGATGAAATTAAGAGATTGGTTCTAGATTTAATACATTCTGATTGAGTGATAGCCCCGAAAAGACTTATCTCGTGGTGATAGTGCAGTTCTAGGTGCTTTTTTCTTAGGAAAATCTCTGCGTAATTTTCTATATTTATGCAGGATAAAAGAAGCAGGATTTTAAAAAGATTCGTATTTGGTTTATAGACAATTAGAATAATTAGAATATTTATTACTTAATAGTAGTATCATAAACGAAACATTTATAAATCTGAATAATTAGAATAAATTATGGATACAATTTTAATGCAACCACATCATTTAAAGAACATTCATATGGCTTACAAAGGCAGATCAGTAGGTGAAGGACTATTCTATTATAATGATGAAATGAAAGAGATAGATGTAGAAAATATTAAAAAAATAATTCAAAATCCGACACAACCAGTAAAAATCGTTTCAGGAATAGATAGTTTGTGTGCCGTATGTCCACACAATTTATATAAAAATGAAGTAGCACCTCTTGAAAAAAAATATTGTGGACTTGCTACTGGAAAAGGAATCGATTCCAATAAAGTAGATGCAGAAATTTATGGTGTTCAAAACTTCATAGATAAAGATCCGATAAGTGCTGAACAACTAATAAATACGATGAAATCAAATGCATCATTTCTAAGAGGAATGTATATAATAATCAAATCAGCAATGAAAAAATAATTTTAGAATTTAATAAAATCCCGTAGTCCCAAATATTAACTACAGTTGTGACTATAGCCCTGCTCAGACTTCATCTCTAATTAACTTTATAAAATACGCTTTCGTTCTTAGAGTATGTCGAATATGTTACTCGTTGATGTGCATGCACATTTGGATCTTGAAGGTTATGAAACACATGGCGGATTAGATGCTATGATGAAAGAGTGTATTCATAATGGTGTCAAAGTTATTGTAACAAATGGAACTGAAATAGAAAGTAATAGAAAGATTCTAGAAATAGCTAAAAAATATTCTATTGTGAAAATTGCATTAGGTATATATCCAACGCATTGTCTTGAAATGATTGAAGGTGGAAAGGAAAAAGATTTTAATGAAGAATTAAAATTCATAGAAGAAAACATCAAGTCCAAACATTGTATTGCTGTAGGCGAAGTCGGTCTTGAATACTCGGAAAATAAAGAAAAATTAACAGATACTAAGAAACGCATCCAAAAAGATTGTTTGAAAAAGTTTATTCATATCGCAAAAAAACATAATGTTCCAATAATCGTACATTCTCGAGGGGCAGAGTTAGAAATCGTAGAATTACTTGAAGAAGAAGGTATGAAAAATCATAAGGTTATTATGCATTGTTTTTCTGGAAGAAAACATTTAGTTCAAAGGATTAGAGATAATAAGTGGTATTTTAGTATTCCGTGTAATCTTGATAGAAGTTTACATTTTCAACAAATAGTCACAGACACTTCTATGGATCAATTATTGACAGAAACAGATGCTCCTTACTTAAGTCCTGTTCCTGGAAAGATAAATCGTTCAGATAATGTGTTACATACGATAAAGAAGATTGCTGAAATAAAAAAGATGACTACTGAAGAAGTTGCAAATATCATATATGCGAATTATCAAAAAGCATTTTTGTAAATAATTATTAAATAAAAAAGAGAAAAGATAAAAATGGAAAAAACAAAATTTTATTCATGGAAAAACAACGAACTTGCCGATGGATGCAAGCAATGTATTTTAGGCAGAAAGCTTGTAGTATTTGTAACAGGTGTTTGTCCTAGAAACTGTTTCTATTGTCCATTATCTGAACAAAAAAAGAATCAAGATGTAATATTTGCAAATGAACGTCAATTAAAAGACGAGAATGAAGCTAATGCTTTAATCGAGGAAGCAAAAGCATGTAAAGCTACAGGTGCAGGTATAACTGGGGGAGATCCTCTGGCTAGAATAGATAGAACATGTAGATATATCAAAATATTAAAAAAAGAATTCGGAAAAAAATTTCATATTCATCTATACGCAATAATGGAAACGTTAAGTGAAAAGAATTTGAAAATGTTAGACGACGCAGGACTTGATGAATTGCGTTTACATCCAGATTTTACTTCAGACAAGAAGTGGAAAAACATAGAATTATTATTTGATGTTAAGAATTTTGAAATTAAACGCAAATACTCTTTTGATTTAGGTGTAGAAATTCCATGTATTCCGGGATATGATGTGCAAACAAAAAAATTAATTGACTATTTTGCTGATAAAATAACTTTCTTAAATCTAAATGAATTAGAGATAAGTGATACAAACAGTTGCGAGTTAGTTGACAGAAAGTTTGTGACAAAAGATAGAACCTCATACGGTGTTAAAGGTTCGCAAGAGTTAGCATTAAGTTTGTTGAAATATTGTTCAGATAAATATTCGAAATTAAATGTTCATTATTGTACGTGTAAATTAAAAGACGGCGTACAATTAAAAGAGAGATTAAGGTTAAGAGCGAATAATACTAAGAAAGCATTCGACATAGTTAGTGAGGATGGAACATTCGTTCGTGGAGTAATATATTTAAGCAGTTTAAAGCCATCATTTGGATACAAGACTATATTACAGAATGTTTTGCCAGTCGAACGCGAGAAGTTATTGAAAGAATTAACTATTGCTAGAATTGATTTAATCAAAGAATTTGGTCTTCCAAGTAACATGATAATAGTCGATGAACAGAAACTCAGACTTTTAACAAACATTGGTGTTGTCAAGAAACTCGCAAAACTTTTACATCAAAAAGGATTAGTTCCAGCAATCGTAGAACAATATCCTACATGGGATCAAATGGAAGTTGACGTGGAGTTTTTGTAAGAGCTTTTTTAGAAAAAACCTCGGAAAAAATAAAGGTCGCTTAAAGCGACAAAATCACGCCGGCTCCAGTCTATCTCTTCTTCTTAACTCCTTTCGTTAGTCTTTCCTTGAAATTCTTCAATAAGAACATATCTACGTCTGCGTATCCGCCTTCTTCGAACGGATCATCAATGTCTTTGATAAACATTACCATATATATGAATAAGTATATTATTACGCCGAATATTGTGAGTGTTAATACTAAATTATCAACCTTCATGAATAACATGAATCCTATAACAAACACAGTTATTATTTCTGCTATTGCATAAGCTCCTGGTATAAATGATGTTTCTTTGATTTGGAATGATCTTAAGAAGTTCTTGTTTAAGTTTCCTTGTTCTGTTTTTATTCTAGATATATATCCTGCCGGCACGCTTAATTTCTCCATTTCAATCATTGATGCAGATAAGTTTTCTACGGCTTCTATACTTTCCTTGCGCTTATGTGGTTTGTATAAGTCTTTTTGAAAACCTTCTACGATTGCAAGCATCCTATCATGATGTGCTTTTAGATTAAAATCTGGTTTGATTTTCTTAATATACTCGCCTTCTTGATATATATTCTCAAGTGAAGCCGCAATTTCTGATGGTAATTTCTCACTTTCTTTGTAATCAGCCATTGTTCCTGCAAGTATAAAACCTATCAAGAACATTGTTCCACCAATCATTGTGGTAAATAAAGAATTCATTTCAACATATTCTATCTTGAAACTATGAAGTAAGACTTTTACTCCTATTATTATTGCGACAATTATTGCAACTTTGATTGCTAGACCGTATTTTTTTATTATTGGATTCATATTATTTGGAAAAAATGTTTATTTATATAATTTACTATATGCTTTATTCCATCAACTATATAAACATGTTATTTCAATAGTGTTCTAGAGAGGTGAATGTTTGAAATATTTTGAAGTTCCTAAATACCGTATACGGCCTAGGCCTGAACGTTTCTTGGTTGATAAATTGTTAATACTTATTGGTCTAAGTATAGTATTATATATAGGTATATTTGTGAATTACTTTTTATTAAATTCTCGTATTCCTCTTTATCTTAATGTATTGTTTATAGTAGGTATTATATTTTTGGTGATAATGGAATTAATTCTATGTTATGTTAAATATGGTAATTATGCTTATGAGTTCTATGAAAACAAACTTGTTGTTGATGACGGTAAAGTTCACGAAATACTCTATTCTGACGTTCACGCTATGCATTACTCTTCTAATCTTTTAGATAAAGAATTTAGTACGGGTTCAATTGTTCTAGAACTTAAGAATAAGAAGAAAGTAAAATTAAAATATTTAGATAGTCCTAATCAAGCCTATTTCTTAATGCAAAAGAATTTGAAGTAGGGTTTTGTTTAAGGTAACGCCTAAATACTCGCTCTAAATAATAACATTTATATATTTCTTAATGCGGGTTTTACTCTATGGATTTAAAGTCAAAATTTTACACAGTATTCAAGTCATTGAATCCTTATAATTATCAAGAGTTATCTGAACATAAGTTTTCTAGTGTACTCACTTACTTTTTCTTTATAATCTTTTTTGGAGTATTGATTACTTCTCTAATGTTTATTCCATTTCTATATTCTACTGGAAGCTTTGTTTCAGAGAGTGTAAGTCATTTTGAGAATTTTACTGTTAGTTCAAATTTTAAGTTGAGAGAATCTTTTAATCTTATGTCTGATCCCGTTATTAGGTTTGAAGCCGAGAAGAAAAATATGACTAATGAGTTAGTCTTAATCTCTCCCGATTTTGTTTCATATAAACGTTATTTAGTATTTGGAGCGCAAAAGGATGTGCCTTTAGCCCACGGTGTTGATGTTGCTGGTAGTGCGCGCGCAAAAGCCTTAATAACATTAGGCGTATTCTTTTTGCTACCGTCGTTATTCTTCTGGGGTACAATCTTCTCTATAGTTTATTTCAGCATCATTATATTATTATCTCTCTTATTCGTTTTATTAATTTGTGGATTACTTCGTATAAGTATTGACTTCATGCGATTATTGAAATTATGTATGTACGCATCAACAATATTTATTTTATTACAGTTATTTTTATTGCCGTTCTTTAGAATATTTTGGTTGCCGCTATTGGCATACTGGTTACTGGTATTAATTGTATTATTCTTGTGGCGCGACGATATAATTAGTGGAAAACAAAGACATAAACGAGACTATGATACTCAGGAAGATGGTAGAGACGAAGATTATTCTAGCAAAACTTCGAGTCATCATGGAAATAAAACTAAAGAAATATTTGGTAGTAAATCTGATTCTGGATTTAAGTCGAGCCACAAAATTGAATCCAGAGACAGTTATGATGTTGATGAGAATGGAAATTTAAAAGGTTCATCTAAGAAGCATAAACACAATTCTGAAGACGATGACGGATATGTGGAATTGTAATTTAATTTGTGTCTGAATGGTATTATTTCTTGATTTTTTACTTTCTCCGGAGTGAAAACAATAAACTTTAAATACTTCTATGACCGTTAGCACTATATAGGTGTGATGGTGAATATTTATGGAATCTAGAGAACAAAGAATTGCAACACTTGCAGCAACATTAAAATCATCAGGTATTGCAAAAAGTGAAGCTCAAGCAAAAATGATGGCTGAAGACATGGTTGGTGTCGAAGACAAGATACAGAAGAAAACTGAAGAACATAATGCTGCAGCACACGAACATATTCAAACAGCTAAGAATTTAGGTGATTCTAGAAGAACCTCGCAAGTAACGCCTCAA
>JANNSE010000054.1:0-1643 GCA_031402215.1 Candidatus Woesearchaeota archaeon
AATCATGACCCAGATTGACTTCTTCCTGCCTAAAGATTCTTATAAAATGATTAATGCGGCTATCGCATATGGTCGATCTTTTGATTGTGAAACTGACCGACTCAAAGAAATCTGTAAGAATATCATCCGAAACAATGGCGAGTTTATTATTCCAGCAAAATATTACGACGAGGATTAAATTTAGATATGCTAAATATTTTTAATATATTTAATTACATTAATGAACTTGTTCTTATGAATTATGGTACCTTTATTAGTATCATGTACCTTTGGGGACTTTCCCTTGGCTAAATATAGAATTACTCTTCAAGACGAAGACGCAATTTATGAACGGTGCCTAAATGTACAAACAAAGAAAGTTCCCATCCAGACTGAGTTAGACGATATTCGAATTGCCCTAGCGGGCGTTCTCAGACATGACCGTCAGGTCTCCCTGCTGGTGGACACCCAGAGCGGTAAAATCGAACCGGAAGGCGTCTAGGGGCCTTGGCGGGCAAAATGGGAACTATGGGCGAAACGCCCCGACTAAAATAACTGATAATGATTGATAATGAGAGGGTCAATGGGAACATTGGCCCTATCTTTTTAAGAAAAATAATAAAGTTTTTCAGAAACATGAAAATATTTTTTCGCCCAAGGAAAATAGGCTTATTTAATTGTTTTTGGCTCATTAGTTGATTTAATTAATGGAAAAATATAAATCGGCCCCTTACTCTTATGTATTTCCTTTCTTCTCTGTTATTGTACAGTGCGAAGCCCCGAAGAATATCAATCAATTGTTCTGTATCTGTTTTGCACAAGTACGAATATACTAGGTATGAATATCCATCTTGAAAGACAGTTTATAGAGAATTCATCAGAAGTTTACTCTGGGCCGAAGTACAAGGTAACTTCCAACCGATTCCCTGCTTACTGTGTATTAGCGATCAAACAAGCAGAACAACGAGATCTAGTAGAAGAACGTAAGTTCTAGTAGTAGAATAGATTTGGATAAGTGTTATATGAAGATTTATAGATTATATGTTACCCAAGATAATTGTTTTGATTGTGGGCGAGCCAGCCAAAACGATTTGTTAATAACAAGAGATAAATCTAAGGCTGAAAAGTTCTTGACCCAATTAGAATCTGAATTAAAATTATTTGAGTCTGACCCGAAAAAACAGTGTCACTCATTTAGTAGTAAGTTTTATGACTATAATGCTTATATGTACAAGACACCATCTTCTTATGAAATAGAAGAAATCGAAGTAGAAGATTAATATTGGAGTATTTGTTATGGCACAAGGAATTAAAACTGTAGGTAGTATTTTAGGCGTTTTCGTATTAGCTATTGTTACCTTAATTGTTCTTAAATTAATTGGTATCCTAACTTTATCTTGGATATGGATACTTCTTCCTATATGGCTCCCTGTTTCAATAGTCTTTCTAATTATTTTAGGTAAAATGTTTATACCTTTTATAGGAAATAATTAATATGTTTAATTGGTTAAAGAAATTATTTACAAAACCTTATTTGGGGTTAAAGAAACCCGACAATTTAAAGAGGCCAAACCCGCCTCCCGCCCCACCGAAATCTAATTATCTTGCATTTAATGGAATTCCTATTTATTATAAGGAAATAATTGTTTCACACGAAGATTACT
>JANNSE010000055.1:0-8757 GCA_031402215.1 Candidatus Woesearchaeota archaeon
CTATTACACGTATTTGATAAGATATATCAGTCTAGATTTATATCTTTTTACGATCCCTGGTTGAAAGGAGAATTAGATACAAAAAAGATAATATTATTTAAAGAAAAAAACAAAAGTATCTTAATATGGCCCTTTAAGATAGTCATTAGAACCATAAAAATATTAGACGAAATAAAAAAATTTAATCCGGATTTGGTAATATCACAGCACGACGATGCAAATATCAGTCTTATGCCTGCCATGTTTTTTTATAGAACAATATATAAGAAAAAAATAAAATTCGTAATTTTTATCCATAGAGGTGTCGTTGAATACGAGGAGAAATCTTTGATTATGTGGTTAAGCAGAATTTTCCTAAAGCTATTCTACAATAAATATGACAAAATTATCACTGTATCTGAGGGAAATAAACAATTATTAGAGAGAAAATTTGGTCTAAAAAAGGTTTTAGTCTTATACAATCCCATAAACTTGAGGAAAGATATTCTCATGTCTAAAATCAGACTAGATAAAGAAGATGAAAAGATGTTTTCCAATAGTTTTGTTTTTGTTAGCATTGGAAGATTAGAACCTCAAAAAGGACAATGGCATCTAATAAAAGCATTTAGCATAGTACAAAAAAAACATCCCTACAGTAAATTAATAATACTGGGCGAAGGCGAATTACGTAAAAAATTAGAAGAACTAATTACACAATTAAAACTATCTGATTCAGTATTATTATTAGGAAGAAAAGATAATGTCTTCAAATACATTAAACAGAGTGATTGTTTTGTATTAACCTCGTTGTGGGAAAGTTTCGGCCAAGTCATAGTTGAAGCTATGGCATTAAATAAACCAATAATATCTACCGATTGCGAGTTTGGTCCTAGAGAGATAATAGCTCCTAACTTACCATTGAACAAAAAACTTAGGTATCCGGTTTTTGCCGAACACGGAGTCTTAACAAAACCGTTTAATAATAACGAATTTAAAATTGACAGCAAAATAAATATAGACCACGAAAAATTAGCGGAAGTAATGAGTATTTTCATTGAAAATAAATCCTTACGAACTAAATACTCGCATGGTGTTGTTAGAGCTAAAGATTTTGATGAAAAAGTCATAGCCGAGCAATTGAAAAGACTAGATTTTTAATAATAATTAGAAGGGGACTACTATGAAAGAAATTAAAATCGTACCAAAATATAAATTGTTTAATTATTTAGCTGATCAAATACCAAAATATGTAGATAAAGCACAAACAATAAGAGTTATCGATGTTGGTTGCGGAACTAAACCTTATGAAAATATTATTCGAGAAAAACTTAAGAATAAAGCTAAAAAGGTTTTATATGAAGGTATTGATTTTTATGGTTCAAAGGCAGACATCAAATTAGATATTAATAATAAACCGCTGCCCTATAAAGACAATAGCATAGATATAGTAATATGCACCGAGGTTCTAGAACACGTATATAAACCCTTCTTTGTATTAGAAGAGATGAAAAGAGTTCTCAAGAAAGGAGGATTACTCGTAATAACGTCTCCATTCTTTTTCCCGATTCATGAAGAACAACACGATTATTTTAGATATACGCATAACTTCTACCGCGTATATTTCAAAGAGAGTAAAATATTAGAAGAAGTTTGTTCTAATACTTTCCTAAGTTTTCCTATATATTTAACAAACTATTATCTTGCTTTTATGTTCCGAACCAAATATAAACTAAGCGGGATTTTGCAAAGACCTTTAGATTGGATGGTACTAAAATTTTTCAAGAACAAGATTGTAACATATTCTTACTATATGGATCTCGGGTATATTATTAGAGTGAAGAAATGAAAACTGTCGTATGGCTAAACGTATTTCCTAATGAGAATATCTATGTACGAATGTTTAATGAATTAGGAAAAGAAAGAGATCTACGCTTAGTGATGATAGTGCCGGAAGAATGTAAAAAATATAAGTTTACAAATAAAAATTTTGAAATCAGATATCTACCAGTATCTAATTTAGGAAAAATACTTTTCTTCCCCTTATATTTAATAAATACTATTCGTGGCATACCTAATTATGATACTTTACCATCTGCAGCATTTAAAAACTTAAAACAAGAGCTCGATAGTCTAAAACCAGATGTGATTATAATTAATACAGAGTATAATATTTTTTCTATTCAAGGAGCAAAATATGCTAATAAAAAAAACATACCTTTTATTCTTCAGACAGAAACTAAAAATGTAAATTCAAAAATACATAAAGTATATTTTAAATTGTATAGACTGTTATTTGGAAGAATAATATTTAAGAAATCTAAATATATTCTCCCATGGACAAGAGATAGTTTAGAATTTGCTAAAAAGAATTTTTCTGTTCACGAAAATAAAATAATACTAATTCCTGCAGGAGTAGATAAAAAACTGTTCTATGAAGTAAGAAAGAGAAAAAACACTCCCGAATTAAAACTGCTCATTATAGCCAGATTCGTACCTTATAAAAGATATGACTTACTAATAGACGCATTAAATTATTTAAAAAACGAGTTAAAAATATCTTTCAGATTAAGTATACTGGGATCTGGACCTTTAGAAAAAGATATAAAAACGTTAATTCAAAAATACCACCTTCAAGAAGATATGGTTTATTTGGACCGAGTACCTTATGAGAAACTTAGAAACACTTACTCCGAAAATGATATTATACTATTACCGAGCTTTAATGAAGCTATAGGCATGGTGGTTCCAGAAGCTATGGCCTGTGGTACTCCAGCAATAGTGTCTAATACAGCCGGAGCTAATACTTACGTGGTAGATGGATTTAACGGATACTTATTTAAAAGCGGAGACTATAAAGATCTAGCCAAAAAGATAAAATTATTACAGGATAGAAATAAACGCGAGACTTTTGGAAAGCACGCTAAAGAACATGTTCTTAAGAATTTTGAGATAAAAGTAGTCACCAAAAATTTTGAAAAAATAATTAGGTCTTGTCTAAAATGAAAAATCATGGTAAAATAACTATTTTAGAACTCTGCGGAAATCTTAGCTTGGGAGGTATAGAACGCGCTATGCAAGAATTCGCCTTAGGAATTGATAAAGAAAAATTTACTGTCATTGTAGGAACTTACGATAATTCCGGACCTAGAAAAGAAATACTAGAAAAAAACGGAATAAAAATTATCAAAGTGAAAAACGAGCAACTATTAGAAATCATCTCAAAATATCATATCGATATTGTACATTCTCACAACTTAGATATAAAAAAATATATTGGAAAAACATTAAATATTCAAGAAGTAGTTTTCTCCGGAGGATATTCAGAGAATGCAGATATAAATTTAATAATAAGTAAATCTTTGGCATACAAAATCAAGTTATGTAAAAAAATTAATTACGAAAAAGATTTTGTTCTTTATTATCCTCAGAATATAGAATCGTGGAATAAACACACACTCACAAGAACTCATATAAATTCGTTAAGAAAAAGATTAGGTATAAACAAAAATGATTTTGTAATTGGACGCTTGGGTAGAGCCGAGCCTTCCAAAACCGATTTTTTATTACTAGCATCAGCTACCAGAATAGCAAAAAAAATTCCGAACGTTAAATTTGTTTTTGTGGGATTACCATTATTGTACCGGAAAATTCTACTCGCACAACCATCATTAAAAGGAAGAGTAATATTTCTCCCAGAAACACCTAATGATGCAGAAATAGCTAGATTTTACCAAATAATCGACGTTTTTTGGCATACTGCTTCTCGTGGAGAAACATTCGGAAATGTAAATAGTGAAGCGATGATATTTAAAAAGCCAGTTATCACGCATTCAACGCCATTTAAAGGGAAGCTCAATGAAACACTCGATAACGCGCAGATAGAAATAGTGGATCACATGAAGACAGGAATGGTGGCTAATTATCCTGAAGATGTAGCAAATGCAGCATTATACCTCTATGAAAACCCGTTATTAGCAAAAACAATGGGGATAAAGGGTTTTGAAAAGGTAAAACGCCTCTATAACAATAAAATAATTGTAAAGCAATTCGAAAAAATAGTTCAAAACTTAATAACTAATAAAAAGATCAAAATAACACCTTCCAGCAAAGAGATAAAAATTTTCTTTGAAAAAGAGTATTTGTTCAGAAGTAAAAACATTCTAGATAAAACAAACACCGAACAGAAGTATTGCTATAAAATAAAAAAAGGTATTTACAAATTAATTGAATGGATATATCTTCTAGCGAGACATATCATTAGGAAAATATTTAAAGTAAATATTGAATCTCGAGAATACTATGAAAAACACTATAGAATTTTGGAATAAATCAAAGAAATATTATGAATTCACAGAAGATGATTCTCCTTTGAAACGTAATCCTGCTTTAGCCGATCTTAATATTCTTATTAAGAATAACATGCGTGTACTGGATATTGGCTGCGGAGATGGCTCGAAATTAATTGATGTAAGTAAAACTAAGAAAATCCAAGGATACGGCGTAGATGTAAGTAGAATCGCCATCAGTTTAGCTAAAAGAAGAAAAACTTCATTTATTTTTAAAAAAGTAAATTCAGAAAAACTGCCTTTCGAAAATAATTTTTTTGATATTGTGTTCAGTACATATGTTTTTGAACACTTAACTGATCCAGAAAAAGTATTAAACGAAATGATAAGAGTTACTAAGAAGGGAGGAAAAATTGTTATTATATGCCCAAATTTCGGATCTCCATTATACCCTTCTCCTATAACACCAAAACTAAAACATCTTATTAGATGCATATTTAGAGATATTAAATATATGTTTATCAAACCAAGAAATCTCGAATGGTATCCTGAAACACCGGTTTCTTTGAACGATAAGACATTTAAACCAGACTTCGATACTACAATTCTTCCCTACGTGTACTCATTAAATAAGTGTTACCCTAAAAATCTTATTGCTTCATCAGTTTGGAATAGTCAAATCGGAAATTCGAAAAGTATAAGAATACTGAGATACCCCTTCAAAATATTAGGTCTAATGAAAATTTATCCATTTAGATGGTGGGGACCGATATGCTATTTTGTCTATAAAAAATAAATTAAGGGTGATTATATGGTTAAAGATATTTATGTTTTATCTATACAGGAATTTCACAATTGTACTGCCGCGTTATTAAAAAACGGTAAGATTATTGCAATTATTAGTGAAGAAAGACTTACTCGCATCAAAAACACCGGAGGATTTCCTAAAAAAAGCATCGAATGGGTCCTAAATTATGCAAATATTACAGCTGAAGATTTAGAAGTTGTAGCTATCTGTAGCGAGAAATATACAGAACCGCCTTTATCTTCAGAGTATTCTCCAGAACACAAAAACATCAGAAAGAATTCTGACTCTATAATACAAAAAATATACGGTTACTCCGAATATAAGTCCGGTTTATTGTATAAACCATTATTCAAAACTAAGGAATTTCTCTATGATAAAAAAAGTCATAAAAAAGGAGTGCAAAAAGTATATTCTAGATTGTTGGATAACTTTAACATCCCGAAAGAAAAAGTAATCTTTGTAGATCATCACTTATGTCATGCGTATTCCGCGTATTATGGTCAAACAATCACTAAAGAGAAGGCTCTTGTTTTAACATTAGATGGTGAAGGTGATGATTATTCAGCCACAGTAAATATTGCTCAAGGAAACAAAATTGAACGCATAGCTGCCACTTGGAGACATAATTCTATAGGATATATTTATTCTTTAACAACAAAATTTATGGGCATGACTCCTCTTGAACACGAATACAAAGTTATGGGTTTAGCACCTTACGCTGCTAGTAAAGAGCAAAAATATTTCATGAAGACTTATGAAAAAATATTCAAGGACATAATGTGGCTCGATGAGAAAAACCCGCTAATCTTTAAATCAAAATTTCCGACAAATAGATTTCAATATTGGTTAGAAAAAAGAGCTGTTGGTGAAAGATTTGACAATCTTGCCGGCGCATTACAATACTTCACAGAAGATTTGGTTGTTAAATGGGTAAAGGCCGCAATTAAATCCACAGGAATAAATAATATATACTGTGGTGGTGGAGTGTTTATGAATGTTAAGATGAACATGTTGATTTCAGAAATATCTGAATTAAAAACCATTCATGTCTTGCCTAGTTGCGGTGATGATAGTAATCCGATAGGTGGAGCATACTATGCCTATCTTAAAATATGTAAAGACAAAAACATAACTCCCGAAATAGAGAGAATCACAGATCTTTACCTTGGCCCGTCATTTGATACCGAAGTAGAACCATATATTGAAAAAAATAACTTGAGAGAAAAATATATTATAAAAAAAATGGACCCGCACAATATTGCTCAAATGCTGGCTAAAGGAGAAATAGTGGCTAGATGTGTAGGACGTATGGAGTGGGGTGCAAGAAGCCTAGGTAATCGTTGTATCATGGCCAACCCTTCAGATTTAAAATATGTTTGGGAAATTAACGAGCAGATTAAAATGAGAGACTTCTGGATGCCCTTTGCACCAACAATACTTAAGGAACGTTCACAAGATTACATCTACAATCCTAAAAACATAGAAGCACCATACATGATAATGGCATTTAGATCAACCGAATTGTCTAAAAAAGAATTGAGAGCGGCAATGCATCAATCTGATTTTACAGTAAGACCACAACTAATTGAAAGAGATTGGAATCCTAAATATTACGATATCATTAAAGAATTCGAGAAAGTAACAGGAATAGGAGGAATATTAAACACCTCTTTTAATCTACACGGAAAACCAATCGTAATGACTCCAAAAGATGCAGTAGAAGAAGTCTTCGAACATTCCGGATTACAACATCTGATATTAGGAGAATACCTATTATCAAAAAGATAAATTTCTGATGTAATTATTTTTTTATTATCATTTCTACAAAATACTTTACTTCAGAAAAGGAAACAATTCTGGATAATAGTAAACTGATTAAATAAAACAAACCTGCAACACAACCTATTACTCCAGCAGTTAACCACAAATTTGACATAATAATAGTGGTTTTAAGATAGTTAATAACAATTATAGTCAAAACACCTATAATGAGAGACCCAATCCAACTGACCCAAGGTAAGTTCACGTGAATGTTTTTTTGAATCTTAAAAGAAGACAAAACCATCGCAATACCCGCACTAATACAAGTTGCAATAGCAGCACCATTCATACTATAACGCGGTATTAGGATAGCATTTATTATAACATTAGTTATAGCGGCAAAAATCATTATCTTTGATAACTCTTTAGGTTTACCAATAGCAAGTAATATAGCGGCGTTAATACCGATAATCATAGAAAACAATCCGAAAACAACAAGTATCTTCAAAGTGGAAGCAGCACTAACATAAGCGCCACCAAAGATAAGTTGGATAATTGTTTCCGGATAAGAAAAAAGCACTATCGCTATAGGAACACTTAGGATAGCAACATATTTATATATTAAATTTATCCCAAACTGTAACTGTATAAATTTTTTACGCGTGTACAAATCCGTAATCATAGGATATGCAACCGTGATTATACTAAGAGTAAAAAAAGGTATAAGAGCAGCAAGAGGAATAGCAGTCTGATATAAGCCAACAACTTCTAACCCTTTATAAAAAGTCAACATCAACGTATCTGTTTGAGTCATAACTATATTTATAACGCCTATGAGGGCAATGTATAATCCATAAATAAAAACTTCTTTTAAAATTTTAAGATTAAAACGTAATTTTAGATTAATAAAATCAGGGAATACTTTTAGAACAAAAGGAAAGTATATCAACAACATTAAGATATTAATACAGGCATACGCGATGAAGGGCGCATAGGGATTATGATAAAAAAAGAGCAACATACTCATAATAATTACTGCTAAAATATGACGTGTTGGATCAATCAACCCTGAAAATTGTGGTTTCTGAAAACCTGAAAAAATACTAACTAGGAAAACAGGAATAGGCAGAGTAATAAACCATAATCCTATTAATATCAAAGGAACTACATTAGTTGTATGCATGGCGGCTAGGAGACTTCTAGAAAATAACATAACTATTAAAAAGATAATCAGAGACAACACAACTTGAAAAAATAAAATATAAACTAACAGACTTTTAATTTTCTGTTTCTGATTGTTAACATTAAGATTCACAATGGTGCGTAGAATAGACTGTCCTAGTCCCAAATCAGTAAAAATCATAAAAGTAGTAAATAAAGCATATAATGCATAAAATAGCCCGTATTCCGCAACCGTAGCATTACGAGCCAGAATAGTACGAAAGAGATATGCAAAAATAAAACCTAAGACGGAATAAAAAAATACTAGTACAGTACTCTTCAAAACACTTTTCAATTTCATAGTAAAAGATGTATTCGATTGTTTTTAAAGATTATGCATTATGTCTCGCTTATTTTCTCTTTAAAATACTTAATAGTTTTTTTCAATCCTTCATCCACCTTATATTTAGGTTCCCATTTCAGTTCCTTTTTTGCGAGAGAAATATCCGGACATCTTTTCTTAGGGTCATCTGACGGAAGTGGACAATAAACTATTTTTGAAGAGGATCCTGTTAATAAAATAATCTTCTCCGCAAGTTCTCTAACAGTATATTCTTCAGGATTTCCTATGTTTACGGGTCCATGAAAATCTTTCTTTTCCATCATAAGATACATTCCTTCTAATAAATCATCAACATATTGAAACGAACGTGTCTGTGAACCATCACCATAAATGGTTATATCCTCATTACGTAGCGCTTG
>JANNSE010000056.1:0-6298 GCA_031402215.1 Candidatus Woesearchaeota archaeon
TAAAAGAAATAAAAAGTAGTTTATCCTACTACGTTTCCGCCTGCGCTTGCTGATAATAACAAGTATAGGATGAACATTATTGCTACACCTAAAGCTACGTATGCTAAGCGTTTTTCTGGTGGCGCAAGTACTCTTATACTAACTACAAATACAAAGAATACACCTACTACAAACAATATTCCTGCAATCAAGCTAGGAATCTGCCAGCCTACGTATGTGAAAACCATCATTAACACAAACAATGCAAGCATTGACCAGAAGCCTATTTTTAGACATAAAGTTCCGTCCTTTTCTTTTTTCTCTTTCTTCTCCATAAATTTCACCCTCACAAGTTTATTCTATAAAAATAATATAAAAAATTAAAAAATTACTTCTTTGAAACTCAAAAAATTACTTTTTTGAAACTTTGTCTTCTTTTAATACTAATTTAGCAAGTGCAAATACCACGACTGCGATTATTATGAAATTCAATAATGCTCCAGCAAATGCTCCCCAGCTTATTACTATTTTTCCTAATGTTAGTGTTGCTGTTTGCCATGCTCCTCCTGGAATGAATGGAGTTATGATTGGCATGATAATATTATCAACCAATGATTTTACTAATGCTGTAATTGCGACACCCATGATGAATGCGACAGCAAGACCGACTACTTTGTATTCTTGTAAGAAATCTTTAAACTCTCTTGTTAATCTTCCCATTTTTGCCTCCTAATTTAATTAGTATATTCTATATTCTTGAACTCATATTTTGTAGCGATTAATATTAAATCAATTAACCACCATATACCGAATCCGCCTATTGTGATTAATTTTAATATTCCTGTTCCTACTTTTCCCATTATAAATCTATCAACACCAATCCACCCAAAGATGATTGACATAATTAACAATAATACCCAATTTACTTCACGTACTTCTCTCATAACTTTAACGCGAACAGGCTTTTTGCTAGATACTTTCTTTTTTGCCATAATTACACCCCACGATACTGCTATTACCTACGTCAGTGATACAGGTTTTTAAATTTACTGAAAATTATGCAAAATTTTCAGGACTCAAAAATCCAGAAGATTTTTGTTGTGACGGAAAAATAGGATAGAAAAATGGATCGAACAAATAATTAAAGTTTAATCTTTGAGAAGATCGTTTCCAGTTATATCTAATCTAACTCCATTAAATAATAATCTACCATTATAATATATACTTCCGGATTCATCTCTAGAATATTTGCCTTTAGCAATATCTTTTATTGTTCTAGGAAATATAATCCAGTCGCCACGCTCTTTCAATCTATTTTGATTAAATTTTTCGGCCTCTTTTACCATTTCAGCATTAGAGGGATCAAAATTATTAGGCAATATAATAGCAAGTGGTGCGGACATCATTAAAATCTTACCATAATCTACTTTAGTTTCTATAATATGTGTGGATGATTTAATATATTCTTCACCAGCAAGTATTGCATCTCTTACAGCATGATCTCCAGTATATTTTCTTGTTCTATCATCATTTCTAATCGATAAATCTGCAGGATGAACGTTAATTCCTAAAAACGCGTTAATCAAAGGTGCTGTTGCAATACTCATATAACCTGCGTATGCTGCTACGGAAATATCAAATCCTTTTAGAGCTCTTACTGTTTCAGCATCAAATTCTTCACGCAGAGCCATATCTTTAAGAGGTTTTCCTGCGTGTTTATAGAAGGACTTTATATCGCGTACAATTACAGGGATATTATATTCTTTGCCTATCTTTACAGCATTACTTTCAGCATTATCTGTAAATATTACTGCAACATGATAAGGGTATAAACACCTATCATCTAAATCTAATTCTGTTTCTATGATTTTTTGTAAATTACTTCCGCTACCAGACATAAGTCCAGCTACCTGCATTGTTCCTTTATCTGGATTGTATAATGGTTTTAGTGTCATTGTATTTGCCATATTATCTCTAAGTCAAGTATCTTAAATAATATTATATAAAGTTTATGTTTTATAGACGAGAAAACGATATAAAAAGTGTCCTAAAGCGGGGACGAAAAGACTAAACATTCACTCCTTCAACACTAATTCCGCAATTGCTTCTACATGAGGAGTATGCGGGAATAAATCAAACATTGCAGAACTCTTCAATTCGTAGTCATGAAACTTTGGAAGATCTTTTCCTAACTGTTCTACGTTACAAGAAATGTATATTATGACTTTAGGTTTTAACTTATTTAGTTGGTCTATTGTTTTTGGATGCATACCTGAGCGTGGAGGATCGGTTATTACAAACAAATCTTTGTCTGGCAAATCTACTTTCTTTAATTGCATTGCATCCATCTCTATGATATCTGCATTTTTAATCTTATTTTTCTCGATGTTGATTCTTGCTGCAGCAATACAATGTTTGTCTGCTTCTATGATAAACAGGTTCTTGAAAAATTCGCAATTGTTGATTCCGAATGTTCCTACACCAGCATATAAGTCTAAAAGCGTTAAAGTTTTTGATTCGTGTTTCTTACATAGAGTATGAACATACTCGTGCATCTTTTCTGCCATCGCAGTATTGTTTTGGAAGAATCCTTGAACTGAGTATGTGAATTCTTTATCTAAATAATTTTCAGTCAACATATCTTTGCCCTTAACAACGAAGAATTCTTCGGATATACTCATATCAGTATTTTTTGGAACATAAGTTACGACGATATTTTCTGCGCTTGACGTCTTGGCATAATGTTTTATCTTGTCAATTGCTTCTCCAGTCTTAGTGGAATCCTCGTTTAAGACGAAAGAAATTGAAGAAGTATTTCCAGGAGTTCTCAAAACTACATATCGATACGTTCCTATGTTTTTTCTAACATCGAACGCATCGACATTTTGGAAATTGTGTCTTATTTCTGCAATAAGAGTGTTCAATTTTTCATTAGCTATCACACACTTATCTATATCGACACTACTCTTCCAATCACCTTTCTTCCTGAGACCGATTCCTCTCGGAGTAAACATCATATCCATTCTATTTCTGTAATAATATTCTTTATCTGAGAAAACTTTAATAGAATCAAGTTCTACTTGAATCGAATGTGCCATCTGCTTCTTCTTATTATCTAATTGAGTCTCATAATCAACATGCTGACTACTACATCCACCACATTGACCAAAGTATTGACATAATGGTTCTGTCATGAAAAGAGGAATTAAAAACAGTTTAAGAATATTACTATATTGGAGATAAATAGTATTTGAAGATACATTTATATAGGCAATATTAGTGCGATTATTATGTCGATTAAATATGGTAACTCTTCAATTGAAAAGATTAACGGGATAGATTATCTCCGATTAAAAGAAAAAGACTATTATAGTACAGGTTACGCCTATGGCACTCTTTTAGTTAAATCAAAAAATCCTATAATTAAAATTCTTAAAAATCCTCTAGTAAAAATATTCTTATCTATATTGTATGCTATAACTAGAAGACATTATAAAACTATTAGAATCCCAGAAGAATACTTGGATGAAATAAGAGGATACTCCGATTCAACAGGAATATCTTATAAGCACCTATTTTTACTTAATTTCGGATTTGATGTTCTTACAAGATACGGATTTCATTGTTCTACAATATCTTACTTTAATAAAAAAAATGTTATTGTTGGTAGAAATACCGACGTTCCGCCACATGTAGCAATAGTAACCTTAAAATATGCAAAATCAATTATTGCAGATGTTTCTATTCCCGGTAAAAAAAGATTTACACATGTATCTATACCGTTATTTGTTGGTGCATTAAATGGATTTAATGAAGATGGAATTGCAGTTAACTCTCATCAAATAAGAGAAGTAAATGAAGAAATAAGAGACAATAGACTTGCAACTGCACTACTTGTTCGAATAATACTAGAATACGCACATAATTTGGAGAATACTGAACAAATTATCAGAAAAAATGTTACGACAAGATCGGTTAATATAATGGTAACATCAAAGAAGGAGAAAAAAAGTAAAATTCTAGAAATTCATCCACATAACATAGAAATTATTCATACGGATAATAATGTTCACAGTTGTTGTGTAACATATTTCCAAAGCACGCGCATGCGAAAGTTTCATAATGGTCCTGTAAAAAACCCTAAGATTAGACTTAAATTAATGCAAGAATTAGTTGGAAAACATAAAGAAATGTCTTATGAAGATCTTATTGAAATATTAAAAGATCATAGAAATGGATTAAAATATCCGAAAGGAAAGCAATCAATAACAAACGAAGGCACATTCCAGAGTTTTATTATGGACTTAACAAACCACGTTATTATAATATCGGACGGAAATAAGCGACCAGTATCATTAACTGGAAAATATGTGAAAGTAAAGTTGAAGAAATAAGACAAATTATTCGCCCTTCAATTTCTTGATTAACTCTAGAATCTTTTGACCAGAATATTTTCCACGATATTCTTTCATGACTAACCCCATGACAGCATTCGTATTCAATCCTTGTTTTTCTGAAATTGTTTTTGTTATGAAATCAATTAGTTCGTCTTCATTCGTTTGATATTTTGAAAAATCAATTATTTTACCTTGTTCTCCTTTTCCTATTGCTAATAGAATTTCGAATACTGCTTCTTTTGCAATTTCGTTAGTGTTTAATTTTGATAAAATTTGCTCATATTGTGAATCTGATGGACTTACGTCAAGAGAATATCTTGTTTTAATATCTTTCAACATACTATCTAAGCTTTCAGCAATTGTTATTGGCTTTATTTGAGGATATTTCTTGATAAATAATTCGAAGTTTGGTTCAAATACTAATTCTTTAGCAACCTGCTTAGGAAGCCCGTATTCTTTAACAAATCTTTCAGTCTTATCTTTGATTAATTCTGGTTTTTCTATTCCAGAAATGTTTGGATGTATTACGGGAACATCTGTTTCTGGATACATTCTACTACTACCAGGCATAGGTCTTAAGAATTGTGATGTACCGTCTTCTTTTGCATTTCTAACTTCTTTAGATAATCCGTGTTCTAAGAAGAATGTTATTGCTTCATCAATTTTTTTGAAGGCTAATAAACATTTATCTTTTGGACCTAGTATGAATATCATTCCATCTTCTGAACCTAGGTTTAGTTTGTGATAAATGTGTGTTGAGATTTCAGTTAAACCATATTTCTCTAAATTCTCGTCTGTATGTATTAATCCATTTAATCCTAGAACTTTTATTCTATCACTTAATTCTGTTCCATATCTACGATTTGGATTAACTTCGTATCCAAAGAATCCTTTGAATAATGGATATGCTTTACCGTAAACTGTAAGACCAGAATCAATTCCTGCTTTAATGAAACCTTTGTGTACTGTTTTGAAGTCTTCTGTGAACTCTTGAACTTTATCGTGATTCACAATCTCTGTAGTAATTCCTTTAATCTTCATCTCTTCTCGCAAATTTAAGAGATTTACCTGTCTTAATGCCTCTAATTCTACAACTGTATCTATTAACTTTAAATCCTGAACTCCTTTAATTTCAGCTCTAGAACCGCCTACGATTGAGACGTTTACGTCTTGTCTAATTGTTCCTAGACCTCTCTTTACCTTACCTGTACTTCTTAGAAGCATTCCAATAAATGCTGCAACTTCTTTTACTTCTTTTGGAGTATGCATGTCTGGAGCAGTTGCAATTTCAATTAAAGGAATTCCTAATCTATCAAGTCTGTATATGTCTTGATCTTTGTCTCTCTTAATTATTTTTGCAGCTTCTTCTTCAATACATAGAGTATCAACATTAACTTTCAGATTATTTCCATCTGATAATTCTACATTCATTACACCGTTTCTTGCAACTAATGAAGTTCTCTGGAATCCTGTAGTGTTTGAACCATCAACTACTGTTTTTCTCATTACATGAACTTGATCAACCACCTCTGACTCAGTCATCAATGCGAATTGCAGGACGACGTTTAATGCATCAATATTCATAGCGCTTGGTGGACACTCATCTAATTCAACAAGACAAGTTGTGTCATCATAATATTCATAGATGAAACTTTTTTGTTTTTCCATTTCTGATTTTGCAGCAATATCAATTTCTCCAGTTTCTCCAGCTGAAGCTCTTAAGAATCTTTTAACAGTCTTATCAGGAGCATCTTCTCTCATATCAGACGGACAATTACAGAATAATTTTTTCCCATCTAATTGTTGATGTATTTCTAAACCTGCTTTCAATCCAATTTTTGAATAATCTAAAGTCATATTACACCAACAACCCTAATCTACACTCTTAACTGAGAATTCTCCTCTTAGATCTTTCATGAAAT
>JANNSE010000057.1:0-7184 GCA_031402215.1 Candidatus Woesearchaeota archaeon
CTGTGGGCGACAACTTTATATATACTCGTCTCCAAAGGATATTAGATATATTAATTTATGTTATATTTGTAGAGTGTATGTAGAGGTGCAATATGAAAAAGAAAAACACTAAGTCTGTTAAGAAGCCTGTGAAGGCTAAAGTTGTTGAAACTAAAGTTGATGCTGTTGTAAAAACTAACGTTAGTACTAATGTTAGCAAAGATATATCTGTCGAGAGAAAAGCTTTTGCAATTAATTCAGTTAAAGTAATTTCTGTTCTAGGATTGATTGGATCAACAGTTTTCATGTTAAGTGGATTGATATTTTTATTCTTTAAAGAAATGGTCTTAGATCAAATACGTCAATTACCTCCTGTTGCTGGATACGAATCAATTACATCTAGTGGTGTAGGTTGGATGGGTGCAGTTATGATATTATTTGGTGCAGTATGGTTTGTTGTATCGATGAATTTATGGCAATTCAGAAAGTGGGCGAGAATCGTGGCGATAGTACTTGCAGCAGTAGGTACTTTAAGTGCTTTAATGTCGTTCCCTGCAGGATGGTTTGGATTTTTACTTCACGGTACGGTGCTTTATTTCCTAGCGCTTCATCCTGATGTGAAAAAATTATTCGAGTAAATTTCGAATAACTTTTTTATTTCTTTTTTATTTTCTTTAAATTTCTTAATTGTGTCTACACTCGATAGTGATGACAAATAGTAAGATTTATAAATTTGTAATTCTCTCCTAAACTATGAGTAATATTGATTCATTAGTTGAAGTGTACAATAAGGTATTAGAAGGCCGATCTATAAACGCCGTGGTTGGTGATTGGGAAGTTTCTAATGTAGGTTGTAAAACAACAATAACTTTTTTATCTAAAGATGTTGTATATGGTTTTGGAATAGGTGTTATAGATGGTGATGTTCAATTCTTTAATTATCATAGAGAGGCAAAGAAAGGAACAGGAACTCCTACATTAAAAGAGATTGAGTCTTCATTCATAGCATTAGCAAAGAATAGAAATCAGAAAGTTGTTTCCGCGTTCGACTTAGCAGGTCAAAAAGATACAGAAGCGTGGTTAAAGAAGAACGGTTACACTCAACATGAAGGTAATATATACTATAAGACATTCGAAGTTCCTTCTAACCAATCAAATTAATCTATATTATAATAATATTTTTTAGAATAAAATAACAGGGCGACCCGCGAAGATTTTCCTGCGCCTTTTTGAAAAAGTCGCGTCAAAAATCAAGGTGATATTCCAAAGGAATAGCACTAATTCCCTTTACTGGATTCGCAAAAGACTTTGTCTTTGCGCGCAGGAATCAGAATTCCTTGCGTTTCGGGAAAAATTCAAGGGCGACCCGCGGGATTTGAACCCGCCCGAGAAGATCCACAGTCTTCTATGCTGCCAGGCTACATCAGGGTCACCATAGCAAAATTAAGAATTATAGATACTTTAAAAAGATTTATATTTAAATGAACCTTCTTCTCGGTATGGATGAATCAGGCGCAAGAAACTTAGACCAGACTGGACAGCATTATATGATTGATAAGACACTGATTGAATTTATTGTCAGCTGTGCAGATTTAGACAAGAATGATGTAGTTCTTGAGATTGGTTATGGTAAAGGTGCATTAACAAAGTATCTTGCAAAGAAGTGTAAAGTTATTGCTATTGATATCGAGGAATATCAATTAGACCTAAAAAACGTTACTTTGGTTAAAGGTAATATTCTAAATTTATTCGAAAGTTTATTCGAGAAGCATCGCTTCAATAAAGTCGTTGCTAATATTCCTTATAATATTTCTGAACCTTTAATGAAAATATTGTTTAAGTATACGGAATTAGATTCAATCGTTTTGACTATGGGTAAAAATTTTGCTGACATAATCACGCAAACAGATAATCGATTAGGAATAATATTAAATCATCTATATGATATTGAATATTTAAAGACTGTAAATCCGCGTTCCTTTAGTCCTCCTCCGAGAGTACATTCAGCATTAATAAAACTCGAACCAAAATCTGATAATCTAAGTAAATTATATTCAAAATTAGTTGTTCTAGAGGATAAAAAATTAAAAAACGCTTTTGAAAATATTTTTTCAGATAAAACTAAGAGACAAGTCAAAGAATTAACACAGCACGTCTTATTCGAAAAAAGACTCTATGAGTTGAATAATAGAGAATTTTTGGAGTTAGATAATATATTAAGAGAGTTGTAATTATTTCATCTTAACAACTTCTTTTAATTTCTCGACGAATAATTTTGCTTCTTCTTCAGAATTATACAAATAGAATGATGCTCTAGCTGAACCATCAATGTTATGTGCATTAAACCATGAGTGTACGCAATGTCTTCCGCTTCTAATCATAATGTTTGCATACGAGTCTAGCATTAATGCAACTTCATGGAAATCCATTTTATTCTTAGTATTAAAGGAGTATATCCCGCTTCTTAATTTGTAATCTTCAGGACCAAGTATATCGACGTGATTCTTTAATCCTTCTGTAACAATCTTATTTAATTTTAATTCGTGCTCGTGAATGCTGTCAATATGTTTCTTTAAATATTCCATTGCAGCTCCAAGTCCTATGAATCCTGCATAATCTTGTAATCCTGCTTCAAATCTTTCAGGCAAGTCGGCAAATTCTGCACCATCATAATGTGAATCTTCTACAGTACTTCCACCAACATTATACAACGTTAATTTTCTTAATAGCTCTTCTTTACCATACAATACACCTGTTCCTGTTGGACCGAGCATTTTATGACCAGAAAACGCTAAGAAGTCTACGTCTAATTTTTTTACATCAATCGATTGATGTGGTACAGCTTGTGCACCATCAAGCATTACTAATGCATTATACTTGTGTGCCATACTAATTACTTCTTTTGCAGGGATACTTGTTCCATCCATGTTGCTTGTATGTCCCATTGAGACGAATACTTTATTATGATTACCTTGTGCTTTTCGTAGCAATTGTTCAAAGTGTGTAAAATCCAAACCCTCTTTAGTGCTTACTCTTTCTCGTCTCAAACTATGTGCTCTAGATGCTACTTGCCAAGGTAATAAATTAGAATTATGTTCTTTATCTGTTGTAATTATTACGTCATCTTTCTTGAAATTGAATGATTTAGCTACAAGATTAATACTTTCAGTAGTGTTTCTAGTAAATATGACTTCTTTATCGGATTTTGCATTGATAAATTTTCTAACTATCACTCTAGAATTATTATATTCTTCAGTCGCCTTCTTTCCAAGTCTATGGTGGCTTCTTTCAGCGCATGCAGGATATTCATAATAATATTGGTTCATCTTCTCTACGACTTGCTTTGGTCTTAGAGTCATACAAGCATTATCGAAGTATATAACTGGCTTCTTAGGATTATTTAGAATTGGAAAATCTTCTCTAATCTTATTGATGTTCATAGAGTAGACTATATTATGTCAATTTATATGTTTTATGGATATGGCGCTGATAAAACTTGTTTTTTATTTTTTCAAGAATTCTATAAATCTTTCTTTAAATATTTGTGCTCTCATAGTGCGTTCTACTGCCATGGCTAAATTATTCTGCTCATTTCTTGGTAATAAATAATCCATGAATATTTTAGGGCTAGCATTAGAATATGCAGTCACTAAAATTCCTGTCTGTTCTTCGAGTTGTTTCAAATATTTTATTCTTCCGGGCTTGTGTTTTCTCATAGCAATCATAGCTGAACCCATTAAATCATGGCATAGTGATCCTGATAGTGTTATCAAATCATTTTCGTTTTCTATTTTTTTGATAACATAATTTTCCATATCTGTTAATCTTCCGTCAATATATCTGTTGTTTGCGATTCTACCAACGCCGGTGATTGTTTTACCTTCTTTGAACAATTCTTTTTGTACAAAAAATATTTTTGCATCTATATCGCTGAATGCTTTCGCGTTAATTTTTTGTTGTAATTTGGCATTATCAAAAAATTCGTTATCGCATCTAATATTTGTTTGCAGTCCTCTAACCAACTGCGCTACGTTTTCGAATGGTAATATTCCTGGAGGAGCATAATTTAATTTTAGATGCGGTATTTGTGGTATATTAAAATCTTCAAATAGATTGTATTCGTATTCTTCTTTTCCAGCTTCTTGACTTAACAATCCCCATCTTCTTCCCAAGCTTTGTTTCTTTGCTTCGCTAAGAGGCTTCCATCTTCCAATCATGTTACTGCCAACGTACCATCTTTCAGTATCAATCATCATTGGTTTTCCGTCGGCTTCTGCTCCTACACCTTTTACATTTATTATCTTGTATGCGTTTTTATCGGTATGTCTTGGACCTACGAGTATATCGATTGTTCTTCCATTTCTATATCCTTTTACTTCTATTAATTCAAAATCTTTTTTGTTTGCATACCTTGGATGTACTATTATACTGTCTTCTATAGGTGCATCTTTAGGATATTTAGCTAGGACTATGTTTTTTGCCTCTAATAAGAATAATTCGTTATCTTGGTATAGATTTATATCTGTTCCGTCTCTATATCCTGCTGTTCCTACGTATTTTAGATCCATTAAGTAGCCTATTGGCACTTCGCTTAATCTTACGTTTTTAACTTCCATTGATTTAGTGTAGAATTGTGCTTTAAAAAGTTTGTGATGTGTTAGTACTCGTTAGTGATTAATATTTCTACTTCCAGAACATCCACCACGGAATTCCTAATTCAGAATTAATTACCCTCTTGAATTCCTTATAATCTTTTGCTCCCACAATGGCTTTATCATTTACAAAGAATGTCGGAGTGACTGTGATTCCTGCTTCTAGTCCTTCTTTATAATTATCTTCAATATGTGATTGGTATTTTTTAGTATTTAAACAATTCTTAAATTCATCTGTATTTAATCCTAAATCAGAAGCATATCCTACTAGTTCTTCGGTTAATTGTCTATCCTGATTAGCAAATAGATATTCTCTGTACTCCCAATATTTTCCCTGGTCTAGTGCGCAATGAGCAGATTCAGATGCGCGCTGTGCATTCATATGTGAAAGGCTGAGTGGAAAATCTTTATACACATAAAGTATTTGTCCATCATATTTCTCAATTATTTTCTTAACTGTTGGTTCAACTAATTTTGTATAATGACATGCATAACATCCAAATTCCACTATTACAACGCTAGCATTTGGATTTCCAATATATACTCCTTCTTTCAATTCTTCTAAAGGAGGTGCAGTCAATGTCTTATTTTCAGTATTTCCTGGAATACTACAAGTGCTTCCTGTTGCTACATCTGCAGGTTTATTTGTTCCTAGAGGATCAAATATACAGAACTGATCACTTTGCGGACCATTACAATTGCCATATGCTGCATAGAAGTATCCTGCTCTACCAATAAAGAAGAATGTAACTAATATCAATATTAAGAATATCCATGAGAATACTTCAAAGTATTTATAGACGGTCTTTCCTAATCTTGGAGAAAACTTCAATAGTTTACCCATAATTTGCGACTTTAATCTTGTGTCAAGTCCAGTATCACATTTTCTGAATGTAATTTTCTTAAAGACACAGTTGAATGCTTCTTTAGCAATTACTCTATAACTTGCAGAAAATATGCCTAAGATTCCGAATACAATCAGTGCTATAATGCATATCATAGTCCATGAATTATATTGGGGTTTATTAAATTAATGGAAAATTCGGGTAGGATGGAAGTCTAATCCTTCTGTTCTTTCTTCGACAAGAAATATACTCCTACTACAAGTAATATTATTCCGACTAGTTGCATAATCGTTGCTCGTTCACCAAGGACTAAGAATCCGAATAATACTGCGAAGAATGGCGTTACAAGTTCTAGTGCTCCCACCTGTGCAGCTTTTATTCTTTTTAATCCATGATAATATAGAATTGTTCCTATTGCAACTATTACTCCTACGAGTATCTGATATATGTTTGGCAAGAATAGTGCTGATGTAAAAAGTAAATACGTAATAAATATTATAGCTCCTATTCCATATCTATAGAATGTTATGGTTCCAGCATTTAATTCTCTTAAATATTTTCGCATCACGATAGCGGTTGTTGTCCAACAAATTGTTGCGATTAGTACAAGCAGATCGCCCCAAGTTCCAAATTTTAATATAGCTAGATTGGAGAAAGATTTAGTCATTACCATAAGACCTGCTAGGATCATAATACTTATTCCAATATAATCATATTTAGTTAATTTATCTTCTTTAAGTATTAAAAATCCTATTAGAACAAAGAATATAGGTTGCATGTGACCGATTAATACTGCATTAACTACCGATATTTTTGTCAATGCAAAGAAGTATAATAAATCTGCAATTACAGTTCCTACAACAGCAATATATACTAATTTTGGTAGCTGTGTTTTTGTGACTTTGAAATCAGCTTTATTTGTAATGAGTACATAGAGCGTTGCGACAAGTGCAACGACTATTGCCCTGATTGCAGAGGTCTGTAGAAAATCAGAATTGTGATAAGCGAGTTTAGCAAATACTGGTTCTAGTGCCCACATTAAACTTGCTAGAATAATTGCAATTACGCCAACTTTTTTTGAATCCATGTTAAAACTCTAGAATTAAATTAAAAGAAATAAAAAAATATAGGCGTTTATACGCCACATCCTGCTGCATTTGCTGCACCAACACTGTCGTAACCAAATCCTGGTCCAGGTTGTGTACTGCTTACTACTGTTTCACACTCTGCTGGTGGTACGTTGAATGCTGCACAGATTCCTGCTAAGTAACTTGCACTGTCTCTTCCTGCATTTGATTCTGCACCATTAATTATTAATGTTGGTGAGCCACCGACACCATACTTAGTGTTTAATGCATCATCAATTGCGAACATTGGGAAGCTTCCCTTCCATGTTGTCTTATCGTTCAAGTTCTTTATTACATTGAATTGTGTATCTGCCTTAACTTTACATGCTTCTAATTTTGCTTTATCAACACCAGTTGATACTACACATGCATTACTTGCAGTCTCACTACCTTGTCCAGCGCTGTCATTCAAGAAGCAAGCTAGATACGGTATGTACTTACTATTCTGCTCAGATTGTATACAATGTTGTACTAATTGTTCCTTAACTTCTTTTTCACCATGCATTGCATAGTTTACGAATCGTATCTTGAAGTCAACCTTATTGCCTAAAGCTCTTACTGCTGGTAACATTCCTTTTTCA
>JANNSE010000058.1:0-7454 GCA_031402215.1 Candidatus Woesearchaeota archaeon
CCTTCAACAGACCTTGTAATAGGAGTAGATGTATCTGGTCAGCTTGTGGCTAATAATTTGATTAATCCTTCAGTTACTGGTATAGCCAAATTGTTTAGCGAGATAAATGCATTACAATTAGATAATAAAGTAACATTGGCAATATACTATGGCCAAGCTGTAATAATAGTGGGTGAACATTCACCATCAATTCACACTGTTCTTGCTGCTGAAGTATCGCAAATACTCTATAAGAGAGGCATAACTGCAAAAGTCATATTGAGTTCAGAAGTTAAAACTTCAAACCTTGCAGATTTATTTACCACTTCTAGCACTTCATGTAAAGATAGTGATGGCAGTATGAATGTTTATGAAACATCCAGTTTCTATATTAAGGGCACCACATCATATAACGGTGAAACATTTACGGATGCTTGTGAAACAGATATATATGGTCACACCGAATTACGTGAATATCATTGTGTAAACGATGGTGCTCAAACAGTAATACGAGGAGAGTTGGAAGATTGTCCAAATGGATGTAGCAACGGCGCATGTTTGACTGCTTCTTCAAACTCTACAACATACACTTACAATGATGTTTGTGGTGATGGTATTGTAGGAATGTATGAAGCTTGTGATGGTAGCGGTTTAGGATATGGCGGCGGAGTAATTATTACACTACATAAATCTTCAACTGGAGCATCTCAAGAAACTGTAACTGTAGGTGGTAAAGAATATGTTATAAAATTAGTAGGATTAAGCGGAACTGCTAAATCGGCAACATTGAGTGTGAATGGTGAATACATCACAGTAATGTCCACTTACTCTAAGACTGCTGGCGGAGCTAACATACACATATCAAGTCTTTCTACTGTTGGAGAAACAGGTAGTGTGACTCTTGTAGTAAAAGGCGGTCAGATAGACGAATGCTCAGATTTAGGAAGCGGTTATACTGATGGAGACTTGTCTTGTACAAACGCTTGTCAATTTGATACATCTGAATGTACGGGTGCGGGTGAGTGTACTGATTCTGATGGTGGTAATAATATCTATGTTGCTGGAGAAACAGGTAATGGGAATACCGGAACATTTGATGGTTGTGATTTTATATCTGGTGAAACAAACAAATTGAGAGAAGCAGTATGTTTGAATGGAACTCCTTCACATATAACGATGACTTGTCCTACGACAGCTCCTTATTGTAATAGAGCGATATGTAGCACTGTGCCACCAAAATGTGTTGATAGCGATAACGGTGTGTCGCAATATGTTAAAGGCACTGTAACAGAAGCACGTCTTGTAGAAGGACCTGAGTATACTGATTATTGTGAAAACGTAAACACATTACAACCAATATCAATGGATCCTTCAATGAACAATTGTAATGGAGGAACAACTTGTGGAGTGAGAGAATTCTCCTGTTCTGGAATAAACTTAAATTACAAGGATATAAGTTGTCCTAATGGATGTAATAATGGTGCATGTGTATCTGATACGACAGGAATGCTTATGGAAATAGAAGATATAAAGACAGGAACTTTAGGTAGAGTAGAGCTTAAGAACAAAAACACAAACGAAAATTATTACTCTTTTGAAAATAAGTTCAATGAAGTTGGAGACTCTGTAATCTTGTTCATAAAAGGAGCGTATCACATCATATCTTTAGCAAGTACTGTTTCAGGTCATGAAAGTATCTACGTTAATGGTCAAGGACCTTACGTTGAGGATGATGCTTTTACTTTATCTAACGCAGTTACACAAAACGACGGTATGTGTATTTTGAATCATACAAACGCTGCTTTATGTAATTATAATGGTGTAGTTTATGCTGTTATGGCTAGAGGCGGTTGTGGTCCTACTGCTACGGATTTATACATAGATTATATGAATGGAGCAGACGAAATTAGTACTGCAGCATCTATATTGCAAGGTAGTCAGATGAAATTGTACAATGGTGTTACATTAAAGAATTTAGGAGCACCATGTTCATATCCTATCTTGACATTACAATTTGTTCAAGATAATGCAGATACATGTACCGATTCTGATAATGGAAGAAACTTTGCTGTTAAGGGTACACAAACTAGTTCAACAACTTCTCCTGCTACTGATTACTGTACAGGTAATTATTTGACAGAGTTCTTTTGTATTGATGGTGTTAGACCTGGTATGGACGGTTATACTTGTCCAGGCGGTTGTAGTGACGGTGCGTGTGTAAACAATCCTGCTAATTTTAAGATACAAACTTATGAAGAACACTGTGGTGATAATATTGTAGGTTGGAGCGAAAATTGTGATGGCGATACTATGAAGGCCGATGGCTTTGTAGGATTTGAGTTGTCTAGATTATCATCAACATCTGGAAGTAAAGAAACAATAACTGTAGGCGGTACAGAATATGTGGTTGAGTTGTTAGGAATAAACGGCAATACGAAAACAGCCACAATAAGAGTTAACGGTGAAGCCACTACACTAACTTTATCTCAACAAAAGACAATCTCTGGAATAGAATTCTACATATCTGTCCTTTCAACATGGGATAATGATGAGATTGGCAGAGTAACTATTGTTGCTAGAGCCAAGTCTATCTATGTTTGTTCAGACTTAAACGACGGACAACTTTATACTAGTGGAGAACTATCTTGTACAAGTAATTGTAGATATGATAAGTCGGACTGCGAGGGTGGCGTAAGTGAATGTACTGATTCCGATGGTGTAAATTATTACGTCAAGGGAACATCTACTGATACTTCAGGTGATTCATGGACAGATATGTGTCAAAACGACAATTACGGAATAACTACCTCCAAGATTTTATATGAGAGTATTTGTGTGGATGGAAAATCTGACACTCAATCATACACATGTCCTTACGGATGTAATAATGGCGCATGTAAATCTTTCGTATGGGATAGTGATGAAGTCCTAAAAGACTTCCCACTACCATTCTTGACACAAGGAGGAATTCCAAACGCAGTATTCGTTGTAGGTAGAAGAGCAGCTCTAGATGATGTTATTGGAATAACAGACATACTTACTAGTTTGCAGAGATATGCTGGTAATAATCCATTCCCAGTAGGATTGGTAGAATTTGATGATGTGTTAACAGATGATGACATCTACAACAGAAATGTAGTTATTGTTGGTGGAATGTGCGCAAATCGTGTAGCTGAAGTTATGTATGGAAGTCCTGCTGATTGTACAGAACAAGATACTCCTGGTGTTGGAAAAATAAGAATAATGCGTAATCCTAAGAATACGGATAAGTTGGTATTATTAGTACACGGTTACAGCGCTGAAGATACAACAAGAGCTACAAGAGTGCTTGCAAACTGGAATGATTATAGCCAAGAATTCAAAGAGAATTCAGAATTATGCATTACAGGACCACTAACATCGATAAAAGTAAGCAAGTGTGATTAAGCTTATTTTTTATTTCTTTTTTTATCCTTTTCTAAATTAGATTTGTGTTGAGATTCACACTTGATTAAAGAAGTCATTCTCATTACAGTATGTTAAGAATTCTTCAAATATCTCCATTATAATTGGAAATTCTTGATAATATTTTGTCTTTTTATTTCTCATAAACTCTTCAGTCCAACCTTTCCAATCTTTCTTGTGGTCCATTTCATGTAATGATGAATCAAGTTGATCTATGGCCTTTACGAATCTGGCTTCAATTGACTTTCCTTCTTCAAATTCATTATATAACGAACGATATTTTTCAACCATGCTAGAAGGTATTTCTCTAATTAGTCTTTCAAATGCAGCGCGTTCCACCTTTTGTTGAGTCATAATTTTAGTTTCTGAGGTAATAGGCATATCTCCAGCATATATTTCAACTAAATCATGATACATTAATAGTTCATAGACTTTTAATCTGTCAATATTTAACTTTGACTCATGTAGTATCCAATCTGCGAGAATTAAACTTGACCAAGTGTGCTCAGCGGTGCTCTCATGTCTGTCATCAACACTATTCAATCTATAAATTGATTTTAATTTGTATATTATTCTAAATTTATTAATATCTGACACAAGTTTAGTAATGGGATATTTTTTATAAAGATTGTTAAAGATTTTACCCTAACATCATATAGAACTATCTTTTATTCACAAACTTCTTTATTGTCATGACGAAATCGTACGCTTCTCTATAGTATCCGTCATATTGATCTCCCGTCATGTCATGCAATTGTCCATGCATTATGCTTTTACCAAGATTGTAGAACATTCTAATAGTGTGTGAGTGTTTCTTCTCGATTAGTCCTGTTTTTACGAGTTTTTCATCGAACATATCGGCAGCGTGTGCAGGACTTGGTGGGACTTCTCCTACGTACATTAATGCAGCGTGTGCGCCATCAATAACTGCCCAATATAAATCAAGTGTAGCTTGTAATATGTGTCCTTTAGAGTTCTGTAATGTTTGTGGAGCCATCATCAAATAGTTCTGAATACTTTCGTTGCTTGGTCTTATTCTTCCTTGAAGCAATAACAATTGTAATGGCTCAAAGAATCCTGAGTCTAGAATAGGTATGCCGTCTCTTAACATGTTTACGGCAACAGGATCGCCTGCTCTAACATACTCCCAAAAGTTTGTCAATCTAAGACTTGTTATGTGTAGTTTTTTAGAAGTTTTAATGACAATCTTCTCGACCAATATTCTATATGTTTGTATAAGCTCAGCGGTAAGCTTCACACTTACGTCATCAATTATTAATAATATATCAATATCGTGACTCTTCTTATTTGTATTAACGTGTCTGGCTGCGCTGCCAAATAATATTATTCCTTTCAGTAGAGTTCCTAATTCCTTCTTGACTTCTTTAGAGAATTGATACACCACATCAATATCTTCCTTAGGATATTGTTGTAAATGCGAAATTTTTCTATTTTCAATTGGAAAATCCACTAAAACCCACCTCTTTACTTTCACTCTACTGTTTTATACTATCTTAACGTTATTATTATATTACAAACATCAATCCTTTATTAAGATTAATGACTATTTTCTAGTAGACACTACTCTAATGGTACTTCTGACCATAATTTGAATTCATTACTAGGCGAATATGCTCCAACAATATAATTAGGAGGAGCAGCATAACCAAAATGTCCATTTCTAACCTTGCCGAACGATATTCCTCTACCAAGAGCATAGACAGGACTGCCCAACTCTGCTAATGTATCTGTAAGTATAGTGTTAGCATTGAAACTTCCAACTTCTGTTATGAAATCTTTGAATCCTGCTTTCTCTAACATTTTAACAACTTCTTTAGTAGGAGTATTACCTTGGCCAGGAGTCAAGTGTTCATCATCATAACCCCAGTTATCAGTTAAGTGTATGTGTCCTAAAACTTTTTTATCAATTAATTTTTCAACTTCCTTAAGATACCACTTATTGAATTCTTTATCGCTACCTTTAAAGTGTTGACGCCAATTATTTAAGTGTCCCGTGTCTAGTGTTGCTCTGATGTGCGTGGCTGCTTTCTCTTCAGCTTCACTCTTACTATATTTACCCTGCATCATTAATTTCTTAGCCATCTCTTTTCTTGATTCTTCAACTATTTTAATCATTTCATCAGCTTGAGAACCATAATAATCTGGGAAAACATTTTCTGGAGCAATATATATTGGAGCCGTAAGTTCTTTCTTATGCAATTCTGTTTCGTTCATTGCTTTCAAACCAGCCTTTGCTAACGTATCTGCAGTTCTTTTTATACCAACTTCTTCAATAGGTTTGAAACGATCCATTTCATGTTTTATACGTTCATATTGTTCTCTTGCAGAAACTATTGTAGATTGATTACCCTCAATAAATCTTCTTAACTCTTCCTCTTGCTGTTTAAGATATTCTTTTTTTGGTATATTTTCAAAAGGACCATCTTCAATATATGGTTTTTTCTTCATTAATTTCCAACGTTCACTTTCAGGGGTTCTATCCCACAAATCTTCTTCATACTTACGTAATTCTATCGTTTGTTTTAGAGCTTTTTTTCTATCTTCTAAATGTTCGCTAAATCTTAATGCTTGACCCTCAGCTTCTTTTAATTGTTGTTCTCTTAATCCATACATTAATATTTGTGCATCACTTTTACCTTTTAATTCTTCATCATCGTTGTGACGCTTCTTAATATATTCAAGTGCCTTATCAAAATTATACTCTCTAACAACAGGTTTACCTGTTTTAGGATCGTTTTTAATAAATGTCATTCCAGTTTCTTTATCTTTTTCTTCATCAGGGAAATAGAATTTCATATCTCTGTTTATTGCCTGTATTTGACCCGTTTTTTCATCTGCTAAAAATATTGGAGCCTTCTCGTATTCTTTTTCATACTCGCTAAATATTCTATCTTTTGGTCCTGCCTTTTCTGCATTTTTAATTCCTGCATCCATAATAGGTCTCTGCCATTCTCCAGTATGGAATACAACAGCACCACCTTGTGTTGCAGTAGCGGCAAACTCTATTGCTTTATTGATTTCTTTCAAAGTTTTTTGAGCTTCATCTTCGCTGAAACCCTGTTGTGTTAATCCTGACAACCCTTGTTTACCGAATGTTGCGTGTGTAGAAACATCAACTTTATTCACTTTAGCTAATTCTCTAAATTCTGCACGTTCCTTTTTACCTAAAATTTCTGGTGTAGCTCCTCGACCACCAAATCCGCTTTTACCTGCACCAGCAAATGCTATTTCTAATTTCGCAACACCTTGTCTTATTTTTGCTTGTAATTCTTGAATAGGATAAGTATCTGGAGCCATAGTGGTACCAATTTCTCTTGCAGTCAATTCAGTTCCGACTTCATTCGCTTCAGGGAAATCGGTGCGTAAATCAATTCCTCTATCTTTAGCATCAGAAATATTCTGAGGATTATAATATCCTCTGTCTAAAGTTGTGAAATAATCGACATTAAATATTGCCATGTAAATTTCTCCGATAAATCTATATACTATAATTCTCAATCTTTAAATCTTTGATATTTACCAATTTGATCAATTATGTTCAACGATCTCTTAACATATTGATTTTGATCTTTTTCAACGTATGTTTGATTATTATTAAATTGTTCGAATTGATTTTTTAATTTCTCGACGAATAATTCTTCTTCAGGAGTGATTTGGCCAGTTGCGGCTTTGTTTCTTAAGTCTGCTAATCCTGAATAAAAATTGTTATTTGTTATATCATATAATCTTTGTGGTTGTTGAAGATTCTCGAAAAATTTACCATAATTAGCGTTAGCTCCGTCAGGAATTATTTTTGGAGCAGTATTAGCGACGTCTTCGAGAGTTATATCTTTGTCTTCTTTTGGTTTAGTTTGTCTTTTAATTTCTTCATCAGCTTCTTGCAATAACATTTTTTTATGTCGCATTAAATCTTGAAAACTTGCATCAATTAATCTTTGTGTCTCTTCTATCTCTTTGATTTTTTTACTTTCAAGATCATGCAATTCTTTACGTTTTTTGTCCAATTCTTC
>JANNSE010000059.1:0-2596 GCA_031402215.1 Candidatus Woesearchaeota archaeon
TTCGCAAAAAATTCAATGCGAAGGACGTGATTCGAACACGCGCACCCACTAAGGGACTAGCATTCTGAAGTCGCTATTCGCGTACTGCCTCAAGCTAGCGCATTTGACCAGGCTCTGCCACCCTCGCACATTTACTCTAAATTCTTTACGAGTTCTGAGAACTCTTCTAGTTCTTTGTTGTAAATGTCAATAGCCTTTACAGCTATTTCTTTGGGTGTCAATTGCCCCCATGATTCGATTGTAAATGTATACTCGTTGCCGTCAACGTTTGGCATTTTATAATATATCAAACCTGGGCACCATTTTGAATGGTTTTTGCCTTGACCTAATATTGCTGTTGCTTCAAGTTCAATCTCTTGGCCTTCCAATAATTTTACAATTGGCATTTTACCGTCGATTGGCTTGATTTCTGGATCTTTACTTTTGATGTCTGATGAATATACAGTACATGGACCTGTTGCTTTCAAAGTTAACTTTACAGTACAACTTGCACAACCAGCGCCTTTACACTTACACTCGCTCATCATATTGTATGATTTCAAGTCAGTTGTTAAAGGTACAAGTCCTAAACGATGAGATATCATTTCATCGTATAATATTGATGTGTTTTTTCTAAATTCGACTTCTTCAATTGCCATTACTGGAACTTCGAAGCCCATGATTCTTCTTAATGTATTAGCGTAAGCAGTATCTGCGCCCTTAAGGGAAAATATCAACCTGTTCTTCTTTTCTTGATTTTCAACAAGTTTAACTTCCATTTTTTTAATCCTCTTAATATACTAATACACTTGAAAAGGTTTATACTCTTCGTCCACGCTTTCCGCCTTTCTTTCGGCAAGTATCGTGTGGTATTGGTGTAACTTCTTCAATAGATCCTATCTTAAGACCCATTCTTGATAATGCTCTAACAGCAGCCTGTGAACCAGGTCCTGGTGTTGTTGGTCCATTGTGACCGCCAGGTGCTCTTATTTTAATGTGAATTCCGCCGATTCCTTTTTCCATTACTTGTTCTGCAACAGCTTTAGCAGCCATGATTGCAGCAGTTGGTGAACTCTCAAGTCTATCAGACTTTACAACCATTCCACCACTTGATTTTGCTAATGTTTCAGTACCACTTATGTCAGTAATATGAATTATAGTGTTATTATATGATGAAAAGATGTAGCATATTCCCCATCGTGTGTTATCGTTCATCTTTTTCCTCTCTTGCCAAACTTGTTCTTCTCAACAGGAGGTCTTGCCTTTCTCTTTGAAGATTCTTTGGCTCTTTCAACGTGAGCTGTATCGTAAAATGGTGATTTCGGACTTATTTCAATACTTCCTTCTTCAGCTACTCTAACAATGTATGATGGGCTGCTATTAATTCTGCCACCTATTAACACGTGTCTATGAATTATCATTTGACGTGCTTGACTCATTGTCTTTGCGTAACCTTTCTTGTATACTATTGTTTGCAATCTTCGATTCAATACATCTTTAAGACTAATACTTAATATTGCATCTAATGTTGCTTCTTTAATAAGATTTAATGATTCTAATTTCTTAACTAAATTTTGTTGTTCCATTTTTGCTTGAGCATCGCTTCTAGCTGATAAGCCCTTAGCCTGATTTTTGAATGAACCCATCTTTGCAATGGCTTTCCATAACTCAGTCTTCTTTGGAATACCAAACTCTTTAATTATGATATTTTGTTCACTAATTCTCTCTGCTCTCCACGGATGGCTAGGCTTTGAGTATTTTCTTCTTATTTTTTTAGTATCTCCCATTTTAACCTTGTATTTTGAATTTTAATGTTTATTTCTTTGGTGGAGCTTTCTTCTTTATTACACCGACGGATAATTTACCCTTGTTCTTTCTGAAGTTGCTCTTTGTTCTTTGACCTCTTACTGGTTGTCCGATCATGTGTCTGACTCCTCTGTAAGATCTAATTTTCTTCATTCTCTTAAGATCGTTATCAATTGTTAAGTCCCAATCCATTGTTATTAAATGCATGTCTTGGCCTGTTTCATAATCCTTTCTTCTATTCATCATCCAATGTGGACAATTATATTTTGCAGGATTTCTAATTACGTCCTCTAATTTTGCGATATCTTCAGGAGTTAATTTACCTGTTATCTTTAAAGGATCTATTTTAGCAGAATAACATATGAAGTTAGAAAACATGTAGTTGATGCCTCTTATTTTTTGAAGAGCCATTAATACTTTCTTCTCACCTTTCAGGTCTGTGTTTACGATTCTGACAATGTGTCTGAAATCAGCACCGTACTTGTCAGTGTGAATATTAGTTTGTGGTTTTCCGAATACCGGTCTAGCGCCTGGTGTACTCTGTGCAGGTTTTGCTGTAGCAACTGGCTTCTTTGATTGATTTTTATCTTCACTCATGATTATCACATTTGTTAAAATTTTAAACCAAGCTTAGAGAGAATTTGTTTTGACAACCCTAAAATCGCTCTCTATGAACTCGGGCTAATAGTAAAGGGGAATTTTAGGATATTTATAAATGCTTCGATTTTTGATCCTCAAATGAGCTTCTGTGGGCGACAACTTTACATACACTCTACAAATATAACATAAATTAATATATCTAATATCCTTT
>JANNSE010000060.1:0-4281 GCA_031402215.1 Candidatus Woesearchaeota archaeon
AAGGCAAACGATGTTGAAGATTATGAAAAAGGCAAGATTGCAGACATATTCACAAACATTGATTCAATTAAACACTTTGGTAAAGAAAGTTTCATAAAAAATAAGTTCAAAAAAATAACGACTGATACTAAATTTTGGATGAAGAAGAATTGGGACTACTTTACATGGCTTGACGCAGGTCAATCATTCATACTTAGCGTAGGAACATTCTTCCTATTATATATTCCGTTAACAAAATTCTTAGCTAATGAAATGACACTTGGAACTGTAGTATTCATCTATACAGTGTACGGTGCTTTAATCGGACCATTATTCGGATTCGTTCACGGATTAAGAGAGTATTTCAGAGTCATGGTTGACTTCCAATCACTATTTGAATATAATAAAGTAGAGCAAGAAGTTAAGGATAAGCCAAATGCTCCGCCAGCTAAAGTTATGGCAGGATATATTGATATCAATAATATCAAATTCAAATTTGGTCAAAGACAAATATTTGATAACTTTAGTTTAGTTGTTCCAAAGAACAAGAAGTATGCTTTAGTCGGACATTCTGGAAGCGGTAAGAGTACTCTTGTAAAACTTATATATAGGTTGTATGATGTTGATGAAGGACACATATCTATTGATGGAGTAGATATAAAAGATGTTCAACAAGAGTCATTGAGATCAGAGATGAGTGTCGTACCACAAGAATGTATGCTATTTGATGATACTATATATAACAACATAGCATTCAGCAGACCTGAGGCAACAAAAGAAGAAGTAATGAATGCGATAAAGTTTGCTCAATTAGATAGAATAATACAAGAGTTCCCTAACAAAGAACAAACAGTAGTTGGCGAGAGAGGGGTAAAATTATCTGGCGGAGAAAAACAAAGAGTTAGTATTGCAAGAGCAATCTTGGCTGATAAAAAAATACTTGTACTTGATGAGGCTACATCAAGTCTAGATTCACAAACAGAACATGACATACAAACAGCATTAGAGAAATTAATGAAAGGAAGAACCACAATAATCATAGCACACAGACTCAGTACGATTATGAAAGCAGATAAGATAATAGTTCTAAAAAGAGGTAAGATTGTGGAATCCGGAACTCATGCACAACTTAGTAGAAAGCCGGGCGAGTATAAGAAGTTGTGGAACTTGCAGAAAGGCGGATATATTAAATAAAAGTAAACATAATACAAATTCTCAAGCACGAAATCGTATGAAAAGATATGATAGATAAATTAATATAGTAATACTGATACCGGATGAATATGTATAATGCCGAGAACGGAATTATCAGATTACAACCAAGACAGTTGTATGAGATGGTTATGGCATATAGATACCAGTATCCTATGTGTACAAATGATACATATCTAGATAGATTCGGAATGTACATCGATAGGGCATCAATTAAGCATGCAGTTAGAGACTTTAATATACTATTAAATAAAAATCACAATCCGATTGAAGTAATACAAGGATCGATAATAGAAAAAAAAGAAAACGATAATTACATACCGTATCTTCATGACGCATATGGACATAATGAATGTTATGCTAAAATTCTAGGACTTGATAGGATTATTGGAGAAATAACATTTCACAAAGTTTTAAGATTACCGCAAGAAAACATGCAAGAATTTTCTAAAATGATATTTGAGGCTGTAGCAAACGAAGAGCCAGAAGGATATAACATTGCGGACTTAAACAAATTAAAAAGAATCAATCTTATACATACGATGAGCAGAATAAATACCGGTAAAGATGAAAATTAGCGTGCTCAAATAAGTATACATAGTAAACATTTTATATAAGTTCTACATTTAAAATAATATGAGAATACAAGAGCACTTATATCAGGGATTCTTTGGATTAAAAAAGAAGGAAGATGCTAGCAAGTATTATCATGAACGTGTGGATAAATTAAGAGGATTCGATAAAGATTTAGATACAATCATAGAAGCATTCCAGAAAGTACTCGATAATCATACAAATAAGCTCAAAAACTATCATGAATTCTTAAAAAAGCCAAATAAGGAAACATTCCGGGCTGTGCGTAAGGAAATTGAGAAACTTGAAGGAATGTTCGATGAAGATGAGTTGGCAAACGATAAAGAACAAAAATATGCGCTTAAAGGCATAACTGAGCTTAAAGAAGTTTTAAAGAATGAAGAATCATCGGAACTAGGACAACTAGAAAAGGAAAGCATAGCCGATCTAAATGAATTATTAAGATTACTCAAATCCGTAGAGCCGGTGTGGCAATCTCAGATTGATTTCATAAAACAAAATGATGAACAAATACTAACGGATCAAAAAAATATTAAGATTCTGAGCGACATTCTAAAAGAAGAAGGCGACATATTACGCATGGAAGAATCGCTTTTAAGAAAAATAGATCTAAAAACAGGCACGATTCTTAGAAAAACTACTCTAAAAGAAAGAGACATTGACAAAACTAAAGCAATGGGAATGGAATATAGAGAAGTCAAGCATGTGAGGTAGTTCATGATATTAGAGTTTCTTACAACAATTGCAGGGATAGTTATGTCCCTAGCATATTTTCCTCAAGCATACAAGATGTATAAGAACAAATCGGCAAAGAACATTTCAATCACGAGTTATAGCATATTTGTAATTGGAACCGCAATTTGGGTTATCTACGGAATAACAATACATTCTTGGATAATAATTTTAAGTTTCGTACCAGGAGTAATCGGTTCATGGCTTGTTTTAATTCTAACTTTTATGTACAGAAAGAAGAAGTAAAGTCTGCTACAGGAGCACAGAAATTCTTATAAGAAGTACTATAAAAAAAGATACCTTAGAAGTAAAAACAAAATCATAAATGGAAATAGTTTTCACAAATGGAAAACTTTATATAGGCGTCTATATATGGCAAATTATGGAGTCTCAGAAAATACTCGAAGCATTGTTTGACAAGAAAATGCTGGTAATTTTGAAGCTATTTATCAAGAAGAAAGATCAACAATTTTATCTAAAAGAGATAAGCAAACAATCAAAGGTATCTCTCGCAACAACACATAGAATATTAAACAAACTAGTAGAGTTGGATGTAATAGAACGTACTAAAATAAAACATCTAAAAATATACAAACTTTCTGAAAACGAAAAAACAAAATACTTAGAAGCAGTATTTGAAGAAAAGAAAACAATCATAGATGAGTTTGTAGAACTTGCAAGCAGCATTGCAGGCATACGAACCATCATAAGTTCTGGACGAGAAGAGAAGGATAAAGCGAATTTATTAATAATTGGAGAGAGCATAGATAATAGTTTAATCAGGGAAATAATTGTTAAAATAAAAGAAAAATATAACTTTACAATAACACATCTTGTGCTTACAGATTCGCAATATCAACAAATGGCTGCAATGAATTTATATCCTGGAAAGAAAGAAGTGTTACTAGAAAAAACAGATTTCTGAAACAAGACGTACACAAATAAGCATAAACATAACTCTGAAATAACCATTAAGAAATAATAATCACGAAATATGTTCTAGAAAATATATGTTAGTATACAGAAACCTTTATATATTAGTTTAGTTAGTAAAAGAACTAATTAAAGTTTTTTGGCGAAAACTTTGACCACTAATATACATTAAACGAAACTGATATCGACCTTTTTTGGCGAAAAGACGATAATCAAAAAGTATCTTTGGCGAGATAAAAAGTTGTTCTAGAGAGTAGGTAGTCAGAGTAATATATAAAGATTATTATAGTCAGACCTATGTTTTGCAAAATACATATTGCAAGATAATAACTCAATAAAAAAATAAACCAAAAAAAAACAGGGGGACTAAAAAATGGATTTCGTGAAAACAAACGCAAAGGGATACGAAGGTGTCGAAGTAGGACAAGCCAATATTAAAGTTATTGGTGTCGGTGGAGCAGGTAATAATATGGTTAACTGGCTTTACAAGAAAGGTATTAAAGGCGCAGAAATAATCGCTTGTAATACAGATCAGCAACACTTGAACTTAATGGAAGCTGATAGAAAATTCTTATTAGGAAAGGACGTTACTAGAGGATTAGGATGTGGAGGATTCCCGGAGAGAGGCACTGAGGCAGCACAAGAGAGTATACAAGAAATCAAGGAAGCATTGAAAGGTGCAGACATGGTATTTGTATGTGCTGGAATGGGTGGCGGAACTGGAACTGGCGGAGCACCTGTAGTTGCACAAACTGCAAAAGATCAAGGCGCAATCGTTATTGGAACAGTTACGATGCCATTCAAGATAGAGAGAGCAAGAGTAGACAAGGC
>JANNSE010000061.1:0-11642 GCA_031402215.1 Candidatus Woesearchaeota archaeon
TACTAATAAGGAGATTGTGTTATTGATTCCTGGAATTAAATATACCGAAGGTACTTGTATAACAAACGGATCTCCAAGTAACAAATAATCAGGACCATACTTAGTTAAATTAAATGTGACGTTGTTATTTATCATTAATTCTTTTGTCCAATGACTTCCGGAGTAAGACGTGACGAAAGCATCTTGTATTTCTATGTTTGCCGGAACATTTATTGACGCATTACATCCGTTGAATTGCGCTGTTTCTGTAACAACAGATATTTTGTTCTCGAAAGAATCCTCTAATAAAGGATTATATTCTATATCAATATACGAGGAACCATACAATCTGGAAGAAGTATAATTTCCATTTATGGTAACTGTCTGTGATGAAAAATTTGCAGCTAACAATATTTGTTGTGTTATGTCATCAAAGACGTCTTCTAATTCCGCAGTATCTGTGGCATTATAATATAATGAATCATTACATGCGGTTTTCATTAAAGCATATTTTCCGTTTGTAGACATGCCTGTTCCAAATCCTATTGTAAAAACCGTTATATTATTCGCACACGCTGTTTGCCCTGCCAATATAGACCAATTCAGAGGACCAGATAATGATAAATTTGAAGGATTGCTTGCTCCTGCTCCACAACCTCCGCTCCAGCCTGTTCCGGCACTATCATTGAGACTGCCACAACAAATATTTGCATCACCGTCGCTTAAAATAATCATGAATTTAGGATTAGCCGAGGTAGTTAAATTATTTCTTGCACGATTAATTCCGCAACAAGTACAAGTTGATCCTCCACCATTATAACTATTTATGGCGTTATGCAATGTTATGGCCGTGCTATTCAAAGGGACTAGAGTATTTGAAGTCGAATCAAAATCAACAAGACCTATGCGATGTAGTATTGATGCATTAAATATTGTGTCTACAAAATCGTTGTCTACCATTTTTGCAACATCTAATTTTGATTGATTACATTCAGTATTGTAATTTCTTCCTCTATTGAATGGCGCGCCACCACAAGGATTATCGGGATTATTATTACATGCTGAAGATGCAAAAACAGTACAAGATAAAGGAAAATATACTCCAGGATTTGTTTTTCTATACTCATAAGTACAATTTAGCGCCGTACCAATACATTCATCCATACTTCCAGAGGTATCTGTGACTATGAAGGTATCGGCTGGTATTCCGACCAAGTCTGTAGTAATATTTGAAAAATTTGTTACAGCCATACGCAAGGGTATAGGCTCTTGTAATAACATTGCGCCAGATCTAGAAAAGATTACATTCTGATTCGTAGTGCTGTTACCTTCTGTTAAAAATATAGTTTCGTTGCCAAATGTTAAAAAAGTTTGATATGGATTGAAAAACGTTACATTTAGTGTCCAGTTATCTATATTTCCTTGTACAGATACTGTGTCATAAAAATTTATGAATCCGTTTATGTCTGGGAAATAGTATCTATAGTGTCCTAATGTAGAATTTTCTAAAAGTGTATCAGTAGTATAACTCAATTTAATAAAACCTCCAGAAATATACGAGGTGTTTAGCAGAGAAGTAAATGTTAATTCAAAAGTATTACTACCAGCATTTAAAGAAGCATTACATGCACTTAAATCCCAAACAGATATATGTGTATCGTTCCCTGTACGTACTCCACCACAGGAATCTGAATTTATTAACAGATTAAATGTTCCCGGCGTGTCTACTTTCATTATTGCCGCTTCTAGTCTTGAACTATCAAAATCCGGAGGCAAATTAATATTTACTGAAATGTTTCCTTGACCAACAAATCCTCCGAAATAATAATAGGATGAAGTTTTCTTGTTACGAATCTTTTTCAGAGAAGAAATTCCTGAAGAGCCTGTAACTGGTGCACCTTGCTTTATTCCTGCAATCATTCTATTAGATGATATTGAATTTAGTTTGTTGCTAGCATTTAATTTACTCGAATTTCTCTCTAAAAGCGGATCGGTGATTACTCCGTCAAACATGGAAATCTTCATTCCGCGATCTTCTGAGAAAGTATTACTAATTGCTAGCTGCAGTAAAGTTTGTGTTTTATTCGGCTCATTAAGCGCCCAATATTCACCTATCTGCGCTAATACCGACTTGTTCACATCTATGATTGCCCCAGAATTTATTTCATCAATTATGAATTGCGTATTATTTAATTCAACTAATTTTAATTCCGATAATACTGCTAACAAGTCTTGTGAGTAGAATGTTTGTTGTTCCACAGTAGAATCTTCAGGATCATAATTTGAGTAAATTAACATTATTGCTCCTATTAATAACATTGAGGCTAATAATGCATCCATTGTGTAAAATATTGCTTTTTTCATTTTAATTAATTATTCCCACGCATATATTGTCATCATTACAACGCTTGAATTGTATATTACTACTCTATCTATGCGTGTTAATGTATCATAATATTCTGAAGATAATATAGGCGTACAGTTTGCATCAGTGCTTAAATTATACCCGTATATGCATTGTCCGGTATTTATTATGGTCGTTCCGTTTCTAATAAAAAAGATGTAATCGCTCGTGATATGTAGTAAAGTCTTTGTGGAATAGTAATCTATATCTTTGAACTTAGATAGCTTTTCTGTATTTATCCTGTTATATTCTGCTATTCCGGGCATTACGACTGAGTTAATATCAGTCTCCCAATTTTCAGGAAATCCTCCCCCTAACAACCCATCAGATAAATGTACTGCATCTCTATAAACCATTGTATCTTCTGTTGTAGGATAAATATCTAACAACACTCTGACTGAAATCAACATCATTATGATGAATAGCATAAACCCTATAATAAAATCTGCAGTCCATACTTGTCCTTTTTTTTCAAATCTGCGCATCATATTTTTTTAAATTTTTTAATCTATATTTTAGTTTATTCTAAGAGTCCCATTATTTTTTGTTAAAGTATTATCGCCTTTAATTATTGTGCCATTTACTGGAGGAACTAAGTATAATATTTCAACGGATTCGAAGGTTAACAACAAATAACCGTATTTGATGTCTGTGTTGTTAGACAACCATAACACTACTTCGTAGTCTTGCCCGTTTGCAGTGATTGGAAGATTTATTTTTCTGGTGTAACCGTCTTCTAATTGTGCGGCGAGAAGAAACTCTTGTTGTAATGCTTTTCCCAAATCATCCATCTCGGCGTAGGCATTCATTTTTGTGTTGCCTTCTGAAAAAGAGAGTATGGCTATAAGAAAAGTTAATATTACTCCGAAAGCGATTGCTATCAAGAGTAAAAATTCCATTGCTATTTGACCGTTATGTTTCATTCTACCAATATCGAGGAAGCACCAAGTATGTGCTTATTTATCTACAATAAGTACGGAATTTATTTGTGCAGTAAATACTAATATGTGTTGACCTTCGAAAGGTCGTATACTTCCTGTAACATTTGCTGTTGTTTCTTTAATAATTTGATAAGATAAATCTGCTGTTGTTATATTAAATATTATCTGATTATTATCGAGAGTAACGCTTTCTACTCCTGGCGGAAAGTGTATAGTTAGTGTTCTTTGCGATGGAGCACCCATATAATAAACTTGTTCAGAATAATCAGCTATTTTGCTTGCCGCTTTGTATGTTTGCATTTGTGTTAAGTCTGCTTGAATATTATTTGTTTGTTGCGAATATATTATTATTAGAGGCAACGTCATTGCGAATGCTATTCCGAATATAATCAAGTATTCCATACTTACTTGTGCTTTTGAAGCCTTCAAACTAAACTTAGAATGTTTACTCACCACTTTTATACCCTCATGCGTATTTGTGTAGAGGTATTATATAAAGATAGTGCTTAAAGCAAATACAAACAAGCTTAAATTATAGACGTCATAATAAGAGTTTAAATAAATTATCAGATCTTCTTTGTGCCTGAACAGAGACATCAAAGCGAAACATTTATATATTAGTATAGATAAAGGTATATTAAAGATTTTATTTAGACAAAATATAGACGAGGTGAATTAGTATGAGTAATAAAAGAGGTCAAGCTGCCATGGAGTTTTTGATGACTTATGGTTGGGCAATTGTAGTCGTATTAGCTGCAATCGGTGCTCTAGCGTACTTTGGTGTTTTAAGTCCGGGTAATTTATTGCCAGATAAAACAAGTTTCAAGGCACCATTAATCGGAACAGACGCATCAATAACAGCTGGCGCAGCAGGTGCAGGAGTAATTAACATCCCGTTAACAAATAACAAGGGAGCAAGAATTGAAATCAACAGTGTAGCTGCAGCAGGAGACTGTGGTAGTGCAACTCTAGCAGAAATTAGTGTTCAAGGCGGAGCATTTGCAACAGTAGCTAATCAGTCTGTAAGCAATGGACAAGTATTTAATTTAAGAATAACTTGTGCAAACGCAATGATTTCAGGAGATAAGTTTGCTTCAGATGTTTCAATAACATACACTGACCCAGCAACATACCTTCAAAAGGCACATCCTGGAACAGTTCAAGGCTCTGTATCTTAAAAATATTTTTTTATTTCTTTTTATTTTTAATTCTTATAACGATTTATCATCACGCACCTTTTTATAAAAAGCTGCACCAAAAACAAATAAGTCGCCTACAGCGACAATTACTTAGAATTTGTCAACACAAATCTCGCCAATAATGATTCCAATTGAAGATATTCGTCGCTTCCTTCTATCATACATCAGCGCCTTTTTAGAAAAAAGTCGCGTCAAAAAAGGTCGCTTACGGCGACAGAATTATTTTAAGTTAATCAATACAAACTTCGCAAGAAGACTTTCCAATTGTAAATACTCATCGCTTCCTTCTATCATTCTGAATTCTACTTCACCACAATCCTTGACCATTTCTAACTTCTTATGCGAGTCGACGGTCTTTAACGCCCAGATTTCTTTTTGAATTTGCTTTATCACATCTATTCCCGATAGACCATAGTTTAACATAGTATCTAATAATTTTGTTTTGGCTTTCTGAAAATCTTGCTTGACACATAATTCTAATAATTCTAGAACTTCTTTAGGTCTAGCAAATGCTGCCACTTCAAACACAATATCCTCAGTAATTTTCGGACTCATTACTGCACACGATTGTAATATATTCTCTAGTTTTCTACAATCACCTTCAGATACTGTGACGAGAGCTTCTTTTGCCTTCTCATCTATTTTTAATTTTTCACGCGCAGATACATTATCAATAATTTCATATATTTCTGATTTATCTAAGGGCTTGAATCTAAATACAGCACATCTTGATTGTATTGGCTCAATTATTTTTGATGAATAATTACAACTTAAGATAAATCTACATGTTTGCGTATAATTCTCCATTGTCCTTCTTAGAGCTTGCTGTGCTTCTCGTGTTAATGCGTCACACTCATCTAGATAGATTATTTTGAAGGGAACGTTTCCTATAGATTTTGTTCTTGCGAATTCTTTTACTTTTACTCTAACTACATCTATTCCTCTTTCATCTGAAGCATTTAATTCTAAGAAATTTTCTCTCCAAGAATCACCATATAATTGTTTTACCGTAACTAGAGAAAGCGTGGTCTTTCCTACTCCTGCAGGTCCTGCGAATAAAAGATGAGGTAAATTCTTGCTTTCTACAAAAGCCTTAATTCTTTTTACAATATCCTTTTGACCTTTAACTTCATCGAACGTTTCAGGCCTATATTTCTCAGTCCATAAAGAGTATTCTTCCGACATAAATTTAGGATAGAAAAGGTGTTTAAAAAGTTATTCTAAAAAATCTAGAAGAGAATAAAAAATTATCTTGTTCTTAGTACGGATGTGAAATATTTCCATAATCCTGAAGGTTCTTGGCTCTTGATTATTAACTCTTGCTCTATTATCGGGTTAGTTGTATTGGAAACACTAACATTAACTTTTATCTTTGTTTTTCCTTGAGCGACCATGGTGTTGTTGACTGTCTTGTAGATTACTTCTTCATATATTGGATTCGTAGTATTTAGCGTGCCAGAGTATCTTACATACATTATTGTCGTTATTCCCTTTTCTGCTTCATCATACTTCGCTTCTTCTAAAGCAGTCACATTTACTGTGTTATTTCTTAATACGTAAATCTTATCATAGTTCGTAGTATAATTTATTGCTGTAAATGGCGTAGTTATTGTTGGCGAAGTAAATAATCCTTTGAAGAAGCCACTTATTGCATTCCATACAGTTTGTCGTGTTAATCCGTCTATTGCCGAATCAGAAAGGATAATATAATTGTAGTTTGTTTCATAATAAACAAAAAGACCGCCTATATCGCTAGTTCCTGATTTCTCAATACACTTACTGAAATTAGAATCTGTAACCTTCTCTCCACCACTCAAACAAGCAATCTTCAAATCTTCATCAATATTTACTGCGTACATGTGCTCATATTCCTCTGTTAAATATGTTAAGAAAGCTTCAACTTTAGAAGTATCTCTAAATACTATTCCTGTTATTACGTTTTCTTTAGAAGCGCTTTCCTTTTGTATTACTACACATGAAGATAAGATAGGATTAATATGAGCTGTTGTTCTATCATCTAAATTATAAGTTATATGTGTATCATTATAACATTGTAGTGAGTAAGGCATAGTCTCACTAATATTTTGTAGGAATGTTGCAACTATGTATGATTTTGTTGTCCAATTTCCCCTATAACAATAATGATTGCCTTGACCGAAAGTGTACGGTGCATCTGAAACAACATCGCCGTGATGTATACATCCTTTAGAGTAAGGAAGAGGCATTGAGAAAGATTCGCTTACGAAGCAATCTGTTTCTCTTGCGCAGAATCCTGACGTCTTATAGTCCCAATCGTATTTAATCTTACTAGGGATCCAATTAGCGACACCATTATCATTATCAACAATACACCTGTAACTTACCGCTTCTGAAATATTCGCAGAATTTAAGTGTCTATCAGTCCAATTTGAAATGTTTAAACTGTTCCATATTCCGGGAAGTGTTGCATTAGCCATCCATTGCCAACTATCCTGACAAACTTTTCCATCCCAACAATAATTATTAGGACAACATCCTGTTGAGGACATATTTCCTGGAGGCATTGCTGTAGTTAACAAGGAATAATTATACTTTATGTTGTCAGGATTATCGTGTGTGGATTCTTTTAATGAAAGGTTTGCGATAGAAACACCAATACATCCTGTGCCTGTTGATAATCGTAATTTTACATCTTTGAAATATTTTTCATTTGTTGCATTGTTGTTTTTTGGAACACTTATTATTGTTTCACCATAACCTGTTCCTACTGCTCCAGCCGATAATTCAACTTGTTTGTTAAAGCATTTTTTCTGTGTTAAACCGTCATAACTAGTACAATTTCCGTCATTATAATCGAATAACATAATACAACTAGTATCTTTAAATAAATTATAACTCAAAATATAATTCACATCGGCTTTTATATCCACAGCATAAGTGCTTACTACAGATATACCTCCACGATTAGCGTGTAAAACATTTCCTGGAAGCAAGGACCAACCTCTATTATTAGTGGTATTCCATCCGTCTTTGAAACAATCTCTGAAACATGTTTGGGCGTTTTCGTCTAATGCATCCATGCAAATATCGTCTCCACATGTCACAACTAATTTTACATCTATAGCATTACCGCCAATATATTTTAGTGATTCTGGAAGCGGTCCTTCTAAGCCGACTTCAAATCGACTTAAGTTCTTATTATTACATACGAAAGTTCCTTTATCAAAATCTTCTGGAAGAACATACTCAAAGTCTCTGTTCTTAGTTGTTGTGGTGTTGGCTAATGAGCCGTCAAATCTAAAATCAGTCATTGAAGCTAATTCAGGATTCTTTTGAATATTACAATATGTATCTCCCGTATAACCCTCATAAAGAGGAACGTGAAGGTCTTTTGCAAACAAATCTACTTGTATTCCTGTTACAAGAGAACATTGACCGCCCCTATAAGAAATATTGGCGACTAAGATATCTGTTGGTCTACATCCTCCTAAAAGAGCTTGAGCACTGCAATCCTTGCCACTAATGGTTGCATTATATTCACAATCATCAATACATGTGCCTGGAGAGTCACTATTACCAGTACAATATGCTCCAGAATCACACTGATTATCGTTTGTACACGTTATATCGCATGTCGTACATTCACCACGATCACAAGTCGCAGTAACATCTTTGAATAATCCGCAATTGTAATTTTCACAAGGTTTCCCACACTCACCACAATTTGAAACGTCATTATTTATATTTATACAAGCGCCAGTATTACAATTAATTAATCCATTATTACAAGAACAAGACGCAGTATTTATTTTTGTACAACCATTGATACAAGTAGGATTTCCTTTATGATAACCTGCAGGCACACAAATTTTCTCAGAACAAGAAAAAGGTTTTCCTTCAAAGTCAGGATTAGAATTACAATCACCAGAAGGTTGAGTAGAAAATATAGGATATACCTGGACAGTATAACCATCATCGTCAACATAGGACGTTCTCAAAGGATCACAAACTTCTACTCCGTTTTGTATATATCCGTCACCGCAGACAGCAGTCCTACAATCAGTAGTACATGAATCTTCATTATTGTCGTTACCATCATCACATTCTTCATTAAATCCTTGAGTATTTGGCTTTTGCACTGTACCGTCGCCACAACGAGTCTTCATACAACCATTAGTACACCCATCATCATTAACATCGTTATTATCATCACATTGTTCTCCTGCAAGCGTATTTGTGATGCCATCACGACATATACTACATGTAGATGCATCTAGTTCACAATAACTACATGAAACTGTTCCGTAATTAAACTTTGGTCCGTCCTTATATGCTGCAAACATACTACACATATTACTGCCTAAACTGTTACCATCACACAATTCAGGAGCACCTTTTGTAACTGAAGAAGGATCTATAATATTGTCGCCACATCTAGAACCTGTAAGAACCGTCTCGCTACAAGCAGAAGTACAATAAGAACAAGTTTTACCATACTCTGCAACACAAACCTGACCATTCAAAGCAGTGCCGTTATCACATAATTCATTAACACCATTAAAATTAGGTTTTTGTATTATACCGTCGCCACAGAAATTCTTCTTACAAGCACTATTACATTTGCCTGTAGGACTATTTCCGTCTGCGCCATCATCACATTCTTCTCCCTCGTCATATTGAGGTATACCGTCGCCACAACCATAAAAGAAATCGTCTTTTTCACAACTTGAAGTACAATAAGGACAATTGCTATTATAAGCAGCAGTACAAGTCTTACCGTTCAGAATAGTGCCATTATCACATTGTTCATAGTATGCGGTTTGTATTATGTTGTCTCCACAATATTCTTTTTTTGCAACAACACCAACTCTACAACCGACAGAACTTGTAGTAGTAGTACAATAATCACATGATTGACCATAAGCAGGAGTACAAGTATCACTGTTAGCAGTTCCTTTGTCACAGTCTTCGCCAGATTCAGGATAACCATTTCCACACAAAGTACCACAAGTAGAATAATCTAATTTACAATTAGCATCACATGTTACTGTGCCCTCGTATTTTCCTTCTTCTACACACTTGCTTTTTGCATCAGGAACTAGCGCTAATTTATCACACTCTTCACCAATCCACGTATCGATGTTTTTATCACCACAATAAGGATTAACTAATTTCACAACAGATGTCGAAGGAAGTTGAAGTAATCCCGTATAACTCTCCACGCCTTTAAAACCTATATTATAATAATTTAAATTAGACCCTACACAAGAAGGACTTCCTCCAAATCCTGTAGGGAAAGTATGTTGTAATAATATCTCCTTATAGTTTTTAGTATTCTCTAGAATGGGAGAAGTTTTTGTTATTCCCGGCATTGATCCCGGAGGAGCATCTTTTTGTATATTACAATAATTAGTATCAATGTTATATTCGAAACCATCGTATTCGTTACCATATTCAGAAATATAACTACTCATATCCACCTGTATTGCTGTTGTTGCTGCACAATTTCCGCGATAGTGTATCCTTATATCTAATGTATCTCCAAATCTACATCCGTTAGCATTACAATTATTTGAAAAGACTGCATAAAAATCACATGCATCTATACAATAACCCGAATTACAATAAGAAGTACCTGAACAATCAGAATCTGCAGTACACCTATTAAAGTTTTGTAAAGGTTTACAATTTGTACCGCAATAAGTACATTTTGTACCTGGAGCAGTAGAACATATTACACCATTCGATGTACCTGAATCACATTCTTCTCCTTCACCATATTGAGGTATACCGTCTCCACAATATTGACCTATAACATTTTTACAAGAAGAATCACAATAATCGCAAGCGCCTTTCGAACCATAAAGTGTTGAGACTAATTCGCCATATTCATTTTCATAAGTACAAGGATTAACATTTCCAGCATAACCATCATCACATTGTTCGTTAGCTACAGACTCGACATAACCATTTCCACACTCAGGCACACATAATGATGTTCCGATAGTCGTACAATCGCTTCCACAAGTAAGCTTACCACTGTTTAGGTTTCCACTTGTTTGTGTTCTACAAGTTTTTCCACCAAAATCGGCAGTAGCTGCAGTTTTAACATCACAAATTTCTCCGGGTTCTAATAAGCCATTATTACAACTCTGAACACAACCTACAGTATTATAAGTACAATCAGTATTACAACTCACTGTTCCCGTAGCAAAAGATGAAACAGCCGAACAGGCAGGGAAAGGTTTTGTCTGACCAGGAACGCAATCATTTGCAGGGGAAGATATTTTATTAGTACATAAATATTCCTTACAACCGGTATCGGTATAATCTACCGGACAACAATCTTTTGGACTATTAACTGTACTTTCATCACAAGAGTATATTCTATTAGTAGCAGAATCATAGAAGGCATTATAAGCATTACAATAACCGTCATCAAAAACACATTTAGGCAAGCAAACACAGCCGTTCTCATAAGCGGAACCGGTCACACCACACTTAGCCTCCTCGCTACTTAAACAATTACCATCACCATAATATACTCCCGCTTCACAAGTACAAGATGTTGCGCGAACTACGTGTAGCATAGTCAAAAACATAAATACTACAATCATAATCTTCAAAATCCTGAATGAGTTTTTATTTTTCATCTTGTTATCTTGTATACTCCTTGTATTAAATCTGTTCCAGCATATCCTGCTAATAAAGTTATTCTATAATCATTTATTGTTAATAGTGCACAGAATGCACCTATTAATGCTGATGTAATTAATGTAAATAATAATTTACCTGTCTTAAATTTTTCTTTTCCTGTAAATACTTTATGTTTTAACATTCCAACAACTGCTCGAATAATTCCTCCGAACAATCCGAATGCAATCAACATTAATGTATTCATTTATCTTACCTCTAACTCGCCGTCGCTTCTTCAGTTCTTACGCTGCCGTCAACCGTAGTACTTGTAGTACTGCTACCAGACGTGCTGCTGCTGGCACTATCACAATATGTTCCTACCCAAGTTGCAACACAATTACATTTTCCTTCTCCATCATCAGCTCCATCAGCTAAACAACTTCCGTGACCGCTACACACATTACCACGATCAGATGCAGGATAATTGCCACAATATAACGGAGT
>JANNSE010000062.1:0-36596 GCA_031402215.1 Candidatus Woesearchaeota archaeon
ATGTCAAAAAAAGAAATTATTAGTAGATTAGATGACAGGTACAAGAATGCTAAGACAGAACAAGATAAGAAAGTTATAACATATTTTAAAGAATTTATGCAAGCAGGCGGAACTATTAACATAAAAATTCCAGATATGACAGATGTTATAGAAGAAATAAATCATAAAAGGCCAATAGGAGCAGCAATGACTACAAATTTCATGAACGGTAGCACCATACCAAAATTTAATTTTCATTTCAATCTAATAACCGGTTATGATAAAACCAACATATATGCTAACGATCCACAATATGATGAACTACGAGGCGGAAAGAAAAAGTATACTATACAACAATTTTATTACGGAATGTACGCTAGTGCATACGGAGACATAGATAATGCATCATTATTCAAAGTCAAGAAAAATAAAAACAACAAGAGGGATTAAAATGTAACGACAAAATCTACAGTAATTAAAGGTAGAATACCACAACACTCATCATATCACAAAGATCATAGAATTATTTATCACGCTAATTCTATCACCAAACAGATATAAAAAGTAAATATAAGGGTGCACTCTAAATACGTTTAAAGAAATTTAGATATACAAGGGTGCACCCAACTAGTTCTATTAGATAATGGTCTTAAGAATCTTTAGGTCTAATAAGATAATCGTATTATTTCATCCATAATCTTCCTTGATTTATCCGTCATAGCTATCTTCAATTGCTCCCTATCCCTGATTTTGAAAAGATCCTCCTCAAGAAACATTGGAGCTCCTATATTAACCGTAGCAAAAAGTCTTACGCCATAATTTTTGTAAGTGATACCTATAGGCACTATAGGAACAGTTATACCGTGTCTTATTCTCGCAAAATATGCTAACCAAACAAATCCTTCTCTTGGTGGTAAAAATTCAGGCCTATTGTTTATGGAAATAACATCGTTCACATGTGCATACGCTTCAGGAAATATACAAACCAAATTACCATGTCCAAGTTGAGAAATAACTTTTAGTTCAGACGCCTTATTGGAACTGTTATACGCATCAACGTCTCCTTGAGTTATTTTTCTTCCCAATAACTTTTTTCTAACTCCATTATATTCTTTCTCATCTCTTTTTATAGGCATAAATCCAAGCTTGTAGGCGTACTTTTCCATAACACTATTAACCAAAAAACCTTCAGCAGTAGAGAGAATATACATAGGTCTATTTATTAAAGCAAAGAATATAACCGCATCAAAAGTGCCATCATAATGCCTTGATGCAATAAGACACGGACCTTTTTGTGGGATATTCTCTATGCCTGTCGGCTTTACTGACACATATAATCCTTTAAGTATCTTACTTATGATCTGTCCGGTTTTTATAGTTCTTATATCATATTTTAGGTTCTGAATTTCTTGGAAATAGTTTGAAAGTTTTTGTTCGGAATTTATTATTACATTAAAATCGTCCTTGATGGTTTTCATAAAAACTTTTTCATTGGCAAGACATTCAGTATAAGCCACAAAATCTGATTCTTTCTCTTTAATCAACAACACATAAATCTTTCTAATAGTTTCATTAAGTTTTATAATTTCATTCCGAAATATAAACGGTAAATTATTGTTTAGATCTTTTTCTTTCAGTATTTTTTTATAAATATCTTCGGATATATTGAACTCTAGGTGTGCCTCTTTCTGTTTTATCTTGGCGAGAAGATCGTCAAGAACGGCTTTTTCTATTTGTTCATCCGTAGAAATTGTATTAATTATTCCCAGCTGTGCATCTATTATTTTCTTTCTTAATACAGTAGATTCAGAACCAACTTTTTCATCGTAGAGCTTTTTCAATCCCTCAATATGATTTTGCAGAGACATCCTCTAAGTTCGCCAGTAACATATATAAATTTTTCTATGAAGTTTTTCTTTAATTAGAAAACGTTAAGAAAACACAAATATTGTCTCGAGTCTTATTCAATATACACTTCATGTATCAGCTCAATAAAAGTCGCTATACTCCATGTTTGACATAAAGAACCGCCAGACTTAAACCATCCGCTAGAAGTCAATTCTGAAGAATATCCGATGAAACCCCAATACAAGATATCTTGAGAAGATGAATTAAATATCTTAAAGATATAATCCTTATATTTCTCTTTGTCGAGCCTATACATTGCAACAGCTGCTAGATTATTAACCCAGAACCATGAATCTCCTCTATGGTAACTCTTATTATCTATGCCCGTATAATTTGATTGATATAAGGGATGAGTCTTATCTATAGTACTAAATCCTCCGCCTTTTACACCTTCGCCTAAGTCCCACTCACACCATAATCTTGGCAAGGCACTATCAAATACTTGAGACCATTCAGTTGAAGTCAACAAGTCAGGATAAATATAATATGCTAAGAATAAATTAGGTCTTACAACACCCTCTAAAGGACAATCATATCCGTCATTTAGATACATTCTTCCATCAACACTCTTAAAGAACTTGTCACGTACAAGTCTTCGCGTGTTCTCTTCTAAGACTTCTGCATTCAACTCGCTGATTACGATCTTAACCATCTTATCATTTTTCTTAACATACTTATTTGCTAAATAGTTGTCAAGCATATTCATCAATTTCAACATATTCAAAAATAGTGCTTGTATCTCTATACGAGCCCCTTCACGATAATCTTTATCATAACTCTCACTATTGAATGTGTCAATCCAAGTCTCTTGCCTATCATTTATTATTAAACCGTCCTTAGAATGATTTTTTAAGAGCATTTTAATACTAAACTTTAATCTCTCACTAATATAATTTAAATCAAACAACGTAAAGTAGTTATTGAAATTATTTCTTCTCTCACATAAGAACAAAAAATCCTGTAATCTCTTGAACAACCACCCTATACTATCCGCATTTCCTAAATTCGTCGCTGGATACCTATTGGATAATCTTCCATCATTCATTATTTCTGCTAAATATTTCATTAATAATTCTTTACTATAATCATATCTGTGTTCTAATAACAAGGACATTACAGAAATTAATTCATCTCTACTCCAAAATTGATGGAACCAAGGTAAACCCGCCCACATTCCAGTAATTTTTTTATGATCTACCGGCAATTGCATCGATAATTCATCTATAGCATGTACACAACTCGTATAAGCAAATGCTGCATCAGTACCGGCGATTTCTTGTATACAATTTTTTACCGATAAAACATTTTCGATGTAATGATCATAGACTTCTTCTATTTTCCCAGCATTTATGAAAATATCGTCTACTTTTTGTATTGCATCTTCTTTATCTTCTGAAAATGCAAAATATAATTTTAGATTTTTTCTGCAAGGAATTTTTAATGCGTTAAATATAAAAAAGTTAGCGCTATTTTTTCTAGCCAAATCATAATGATAAAATTTCTGAGACCAAGTATTTACTAATTCATAATTAGAAGCGCCTTTAATAACAAGGTACGCTTTTTTATCGACGGCAGTTAAAGAACTGTCTCCATATTTGGTATATTCAATTATAATTAAATCATCTTGTTTATAGATGTTATAGATTCTTCCTTGATCATTAGTATCAAACATTTCTCTGAAATCTAAATCTAAATAAATATACTCCCCATAAGAATCCACTTCATAGATCAATCCATTTTTAGCCAAAGTAAATCTCTCGACGGTATCAGAAGACCAACGCTCTATATTCGTAAAATTATTTATAATTTCCGTTACAGTCTTGCTAGTGTAAATATTATCTATACTCTTGTACATAGAATAACCGTTACCCTTACCAATATCAATAATATTAAACCATCCGTCTAAGTTAGATAGTTGATCAGAAGGAACAGCGGGCAAAATCATGCAATGCCCTCTTCTATTCAACATAAACATCGAAGTATTTCTATCTACAGTATTAAATATATTTTTGCTAATTTTATCTTTTTTTACTTTGTGTGTTATTATCATTTTGATTTGTTACAAATTTTATTATAGTTTTTTAGTATAATTAATTGCTTATTCTCCTCTATAAAACTTTGCTGCAGTTTCTGGGCTGATTCTATTTATGTAAGTTTCAACACCATTCTCTACACCACCCCAAGTATCAATTCGCGGAGTAACTTCTATGTGAAAATGTAATCCTTTTGAAGTATTCATCAAATCTCTAGGAGTATTATGTATAACATAATTATATGAGCAATCTAACACCTTTAATCTACCTAATATCTGACGCATTATGCTGGCCAATTCATATAAGTCTCCTTCACTCAATTGAGTCATAGATAAGAGATGTTTCTTCGGGAACACCCATATTTCGTAGTTAAATCTTGATGCGTATGGAGTAAATGCTACAAATGCATTGGTTTCAAAACATCTTCTTAAAGATTCTTTCTCAATATTTAATATTTCACAATAAGGACAACTAGCATAATTACCTACAGCATATAATTCGTCACGAATTAATTTTGGTACGTGATTAAATGCTATAACTTGTGAATGCGTATGTTTAATAGATGTTCCAGCATTTGGTCCATGATTCTTAAATACTAAAACATATCTTATGTGCTCTCTATTAGACAAATCTTCAAGTCGATTCTTGTACACACTCAAAAGATTTTTCATGTCAGAATCATTAAAGTCGTGTAATTGAATATCATGATTATTTGTCTCGACTATAACTTCGTGATAACCATATCCGTCAGAGAATGTGAAGAATTTATTATCTGTTTGTATGTATTGTTTTCCTAATGGTTCTACAGCAGGATACTTGTTATCAAACCATCTTATTGTCCAAGGATCTCCAAGTTTACCTCTCTCTTTTCCTGCTAGATACTCGTGTCCTGGGCAAAAGAAACATGCGGCTTTATCGTCTGCAATACTATCTATTCTGTCCATATGCGCTCCTCTCTTCATAAAGTCAGGTCTTAACCCTCTTATTTCTGAGATTACCACATATCTGTCCAAAATATAGTCTTTTCGTAGTTCCATAAAATCAACTCAACATACTTATTTTAATTTAAATTTCAATAAAACTAAATATTATTTTTACTTAACCTTTTTTTGTAATGCCATGTTATGTGCATTAATATAATATTCTACAAATATTTTCCAATCTGCTAATCCCGAAAAGTTTTTAGCATTCAATTTACAGTCAACACGTTGCTGTTGTGTAAATTTAGTAAATTTATGCATAATATTAGCAAATTCATCGATGACCTGATCTTCGGGTTTATTTAATCTTTCAAGTAAATATAGTCCTTCTTTGTTTGCACCATGATTCTTGACAAATAAACCAAATCCGCTCAAATCCGTAGTTAGTGCAGGAATTCCTAATGCGACACTCTCTAAAGGAGTATAACCCCAAGGCTCATAATAACTAGGGAACAATCCGAGATGACCTCCTATTATTGCGTCATAGTAAGTTAAATCAATAAATCCGTCATTACCGTCTAAGTATACTGGTTCCACAATAACTTTTACTGCATCCTCTCTAGCATTTGATAATCCATTCTGTTTGAATGCATTGATAACTTGATTGTTTTGCTCATCAACATTGTGTGTGCTAAATGGAGGATTGCCTTTACGTTCGAATGCGATTAAATCTTTACGCAAACTCTGCATGAATGTATCAGTCACTAAACCTTTTTCTGCATGTTCTTTTCTAGAGATAACATCATATATCAATCTAGTGAGTATATCATTACCGTTTGCATTGATAAAATTCTTTATATGCATGTAATAATTTTTATTCTCTAAAACTTCAATCTTCATTCCATGTTGTTCCATAGGTATCCAGAAGAACACCGTTACAGTGTGCGAATTAGTAGGATCGGCTTTAAGTTGAGCATTTAACTTTCCTAAAGCCTTAATCAACAAATCATATCCTTTATTATGATACTCGTAACGACCGATAGTAAAGAATATTAAATTCTTTTCTAAATCAAAAGTATAGTAAGGGAAATAATAATATGTTAGGAATTCACGTATCTTTTCTCTAGAAATTCTGTGTTTTATAGATATATCTTCGAATGTAGGGAATTTGTCTATATCTAATCCATTGTACGTTAATATATCTGGTTTTCTAGATAAGAATTTCTCTGATTCCATACCGGTAATATCAGAAACTGTTGTGAATACGTCAGAATTTAATGCGGCAGCTTTTTCAGTTAAGAATTTTGATTCTACATTGAAACGATAAGCCTCATGTACTGGATCAATATGATTTATTGAATTATATAAGTCTATACCGTTGGAAGCTAATGTTCTTCCTAATACCGTAGCGTGTGTAGTAAATACTGTGGCTACACTCTTACAAGCACTCTTTAAGTATAACACACAAAATGCAGATAACCATTCGTGACATTGCGCTACAATCTTTTTATCGTGCAAAGATATGTCGTGTATTCTATGTATAAGTCTTCCAACACAGTAAGACCACAACATTGGTTCTTCAAAATCCCAAGAACTTTTTAATGAATCTATTTGATAATCACGCCAGAACATACCTTTCAAAGAATCTTTTTGATTGGCTATGCCTAAGAATTCTACAAGTATAACTTTAGGTCTTCCCTTAATATCGTCCCAAGAACCATAATGATACACTATGCCTTCTCGACGTAATTCTTCAAAAGCTTGTTTGAACTCTTCCGGAGGAGTTTCCTCACTAAATTCTAATTTTGCATGTTGCTCGAAATAAGGTCCTACCATAAAATAATTTTTGTAATGAGCGCGCATTTGCTCGGACTTAGAAGTAAGTACAGTATATATTCCTCCGACTTTATTACATACTTCCCACGATATTTCAAATACATAATCCGCTTCTGGATTCATAGCTCACCTTTTTTATACAATTTTATATGAAATGATAATTATAATTACAAAAATAATCTATAAATTAACAAGGTTATTATCAATAACACTAATGCGAAATATAATATAACCCATAATGCATTTTCTCTACCATTTTGACCTGCTTCATCTTCTAACGTCGTTTCTGGATAGATTTCTTCTTCTTTCTCGACTACTATTTTCTCTATGTCTTTTTTTGATAAAATCTTTTTTGAAAATAGGTGGAACAAGTTATGTTTAATTTTTGACTCTTTAGGTCTCTCTTCTTCAGCCTTTTCTTCATATTTCTCGTGTATCTTTTCAGAAGCTTTATGATGTTCCACTATAGGAGATTCCACTTCATGATGCAATTCAGGCAGTATTTTCTTAGGTTCTCGACGAGAAAACAACCAGTGACGCTTAACAGAAGTTTTTGTATTATCTTCTTTTTTATTCTCTTTATGTTCGTCAATTTTATGCTCGTGATCTTTATGTTGTTCTACTTCATGTTCAACAGGATGAACTTTGTAGATAGGTTCAGCGTGATGAGGCTCGTGATGTGGCGTTTTATTATGTTCTATCTCATGATGTACATCATGATGTATGATTGGTTCTATTACATGTTCAGGCACATATACTTGCACCTCTTCTACTTTTTCCACTTTAGGAATTTTTATTATAGAATTTCCGAATGTAGCATTACTAATTTTATCTCTTATCGCTAACGCAGTCTCATGTTTAGAGGGTATAGTTCTTAATTTGTTTGCAAAATGTTTATCGCCTAGAACGTGTTCTGTCCAATTTGCAAAATCATTCTTGTGATGATTAACAAATTGATGGAATTCGTGATCACTAAGAAAATCTATTTTTGACACTAATTCTAATAAATTTTTAGCTCTACTGCCGTCATGGAATACAAATTCTTTATCATATGACGCACTAATCAACATCTCACCCTTTTTACATTCCCTCTTTAACTTCAATTATGAAACAAAAATTATGAAACAAAATAAAAAAATTACTTTCTAGTCAATTTGTCTAATTTGTCGAACATGTGTTTGTAAAGTTCTACACTCATCTCATGTCTGTTTCTTATAGTTCGTATTTTCTTTGCAACATCTGGTTCTCCAAACACATCATTAATCCAATTAGCAAAGTCGTTTTTTGTATCATTAACATGATACTTAAAAATATCGTCTGTTATTGTCTGTAATACATCTGCTAATTCCTTACCACTCTTAAGTTTTCTACCATCACATAATACAAAATATTTATCAGGAGTTACTTCAACGTATAATAATTTCCTGACGGAGGGTGTCGCAACCTTAACAGGCACAGACGTAGGTACTACAACTTTTTGTGGCACTACTGCCGGTAGAGTTATGTTTGGCAACGAAGCCTTAATAGGTTTCTTTGCAGAAGTCTTTATAGCCACTTTGTGCATGACTTTTTTTGCAACCTTTTTAGGAGTCAACACTTTCTTTACACTCTTTTTCATATCTATCACCTCAAAAAAATTGTTTAAATGCTTAATTAAATGCCTTTGCAGGACTCTCTGTCAACTTATGTTTAACATGATAATTGCTCTTTAACTCTATGACGACGCTTTTCTCCTGAATTAATTTTTTCATTCTAAAGATTATATCGTTTAATATGTTCATGAAATTTATGTATGATTCATATGGCGTATCATAAGGATTGAAATACTTGTGTACATCTCCATCGTTGAAATATTTTGTACACATATAATAGAAGTGGTCGCTAGTTGTTAATTTACGCCAATCTTCTAGTAAAGCCTTATTATTTACTTCCTTAACTATTTTTTCTAAGGCGTACAATTCAGCTAGTGCTGAATTCTGCATATTGTTGCCAACCCATGCACTTAAATCTCTTTCTATGTCTGCCCATGACAAATAATTATGAATATCTAATTCTGCAACCGGTTCTACTTTTGCTAACTCTGAGGGCCATATAAAATTAGTATGAATATTTTTGAATAATTCGTGCGGTAAATGCCTTATGAAATTGAATATTCCAGTATCTTCCCACTGGTGTTCGCCAAATGTTTCATAATCCATAAACAAATTTATTGAATGTTCTGCATGTTGATTTATCCAATTAGCATATTTCTCTGCAGTTAAAGGATAACTCTCCCAAGACTTTTGACCAAATCTGAATGCAATATCATCACTCAACTTATAATTCTTTAACAATAATCTCATTGTCTTTGTAGTCTTTGCTCTATACACGTAGTTTGGACTACGCCATTGTAATATGTGATCTGCACCTTCTGCTAACATTGCCTTGTAACCAAGTTTCTCAACAAAATTAGCAATCTCATTATTGAATATTAATTCCGTATTTCTGAATACAACTGGTTCTTGACCAAATAATTCTTTAATTTTTTTACGATGCATTTCCACTTGTGCCTTAAATTCCTCTTTAGAATAAATGTAGGAAAGTGAGTGATAGTATGTTTCTGATAAAAACTCCACACATCCTGTAGCTGCAAGTCTCTTGAAGGATTCTAGAACTTCAGGAGCATATTTCTCGAATTGCTCTAATGCTACACCAGTTATACTATACGCGATTTTGAATTGTCTATCATTATTCTTGTACGTATTAATCAGATCTAACATCGCTTGATTTGTTGGAAGATAACATTTTCTAGCTACTTTCTGCATAACTTCAGAATTTTTGGCATCATCAAAATAATCACTATTGTGACCTATATTGAACACAGAATAGCGCTTCATTCTATACGGTTGGTGTACTTGAAAATAAAAGCATATGTTTGGCATAATTCTTCCTCACTCAATGAAAGTCGTTACATATAATAAATTATTGCGAATACCATTACATGTATTGTCTTACAATATTTATCTAATCGCCCCACCTTTTTTATTAAAATTATAAAACATAAAACCATTAAAATATCTTTATACCATGACGTTTTTCGTTGATTACCGCATTGTATATCTCAATACACTTCTCTGCTGGTACATTCCAACTAAAAGTATGAACTTCCATGAAACCGTGTTTTGATAGTTCATGATGTAAACTTCTATAATTTAATACTGTAATCATCTTATTTGCTAATTCATCTATATCCCAGAAATCAACTTTCAATGCATGTTTCAACACTTCGCTAACACCTGATTGTTTTGATATGATAACTGGAACATTATTTCTCAAAGCTTCCAAAGGAGTAATACCGAATGGCTCACTAACTGAAGGCATTACGTATAGGTCTGCTGCTTGATATGCCTTATCAACTGCATTTCCAGAAACGAATCCTGCGAATAAGACTTTATTACCTATGCCTAGCTGTGCTACGCGATCTATTAATCTTGCTTCCATATCACCGCTTCCAGCAATAATAAATTTAACATCAGGATCAAAGTCTAAAACTTTCTTTGCTGCTTCAATAAAATAATCAGGACCTTTTTGTAAAGTGAGTCTTCCTAAGAATAATACTACTTTTTCTTGTTTCTTTATATCAAATACTTTTTCATCATTACTAAACTCTACAGCATTATGTACTACCACTATCTTCTTTTCTGGAATACCGTAATGTTCCATAATCTTTTGTTTTGTGAAATATGATACTGCTGCTACTCTATCAGCGAACTCCATACCGCCTTTTTCAATACCATAAACGTAATCATTTATGCTATTTCCACCTGTTCTATCAAATTCAGTAGCGTGAACATGTACAACTAATGGCTTTCCAGAAACTTTCTTTGCTTCTATTCCTGCCGGGAACGTCATCCAATCATGGCAATGTATTACATCGAAATCTTCGCTTTCTGCAATCATTCTTGCAGCCAAGCTTAAGCGATATACTTCATCATGAATATTCTTACCATATATAATTTTAGAACTATCGCCACCACGTTTTTCTAGTAGCTTAACATAATTATCATATTCTTGTCTATATTGCGTATCGGAAAGGTAAGGTGTCAATAAAGTATCAATTTTTTTTACCTTTAAATTATACTTGTAAAGGTTAGAAGCAATCATTAGTTTGACGAATTCAGCTTTCATATCTTCTGGACCGTTTGGCATAACGAAAGTTACTTCAACATTCTTATTTGTCAAGCCTTTAGTTAAACCGTAACAAGCGGTACCAAGACCTCCAGACATGAATGGAGGAAACTCCCATCCAAACATAAGTACTTTTAATTTATGCATGCTCACCTCAAACTGACCTAAAAATAAAATAACAAAAACAAATTGAATAAAATAATAAATTCGAAAACAGTTAAAGTAATACTAATTCATACTACTCTAACTAAACCACCACACCACTACCTAATTTGATTTAAGTATTAATTAAGTATTCTCTGATGCATGATATATAAAAATGTTTCTATTTTTTTGACGTTTTTTTCGTGAAAACTACTAATTAAAACACCACTTTTGAATGTACAAAGAGTGGTTGAATTTTGAAATTTCCGCATAAAAAATGCCACAAGATATTAATTAGTTAATTAGTTTAGTTATTACTAAATATAATAAGTTTAATCAATTTGCTATAATCTAAATATTTATATAGTTGTTTGATTCCAATAATTTCATGACTGATGAATTTAATCCAGAGATACTCTCAAATAATAGATGGGTAATTCTAAAAGAAATTGCCGAAGTTCCACAGTCACCAAGCGACCTAGCATTAAAGACAGGAACAAGCTTATCAAACATAACTCAACATCTAAAACTTCTTGAAGCATATAAGATTGTTCGAAAAGATAAATCTGAAGAAAAGAGTGCAGGTAAGCCAAGAACAATATATTCATTAAATGTGGAGCTAGCATACGCCTTAGTATTAAAAGAGGGCAAGGCTGAACGTAAGATATTCAATGTTGATAGCAGCAACAACATGTTCTTTGACGTACTATTCAGCATGAGCCATGATGACTTAATGTTCATGCTAAAATTCATATTCAAATATGAAGAAGTGTTAAAGAAGTGTAAAGCCATAGGATACTTAAAGTCATCCAAAGACAGCATAGAATTATTCCTAATAACAGATCACTTGGATGAGATTAGATCCAAATTTAGTAACATATTCATTGAAGATCACCATGGAAAGACTAAGAAGATAATCAATTGGAGCCATAATGAGTTCGAGATTAATGACGGTTTACACCGTAAGGACAAGTACTTCATGGACATGATAAAGAACGTTCAGATTGTTCATGATTCGCAAAACATTCTGTTACACATAAAGGGAGTAAGAGAAACTCTGTAAAGCAAAAGTGAGTTGACAATAATGAACAAAATTGTAAGATTCTTGGATGAGTTGAATGATGAAGAGATATACGAATTTGAGAAAGATATAAAGAGCGGTACAATCCAGAAGTTTATAGATCAAAAAAAGGAATACTTTAAAATCAAAGATAAAGCATGCAGTGCATGCGGTAATAATGTGAACGAAGACAGTCTTGTCCTAATATATGGTGATCCTCGCATAGGAATTAGACGTAAAGCACATTTTTGTGGTACAGATTGTATGGAATACTTTGTAAACAACAGCATTAGAAAGAAAGTGAGTACAAAAAGCAAAAAGGATATTAAGAAGAATAGTGCTAAACATAAATAAAGGTGCGAAATGGCTATGATGAGATTGCGAGCATTGTATGAAAAACGTAGAACGAATCTCGTTAGCTTATTGGAAAGGAATCCTAAATTGGATCCGGCCAGACAACACCAAATATATGGAGCGATATGCGAAATAGACACGCTATTAAAAACCATTGATCATTTGCGTGAACAAGAGATTCAAGAAAATTTTGAACTTGAAGCAAAAGGTAAAGGAGAGAGCCCGAGCAGAGTTTAATAATAGTCAAATAAAAGAGCGTGACATAGACAAACAAAGTTATAGGTGAAATTATGCCATTGAGAAGATTAAAAGATATATATGATAAGCGTAAATCAACGCTAAAAAGTGCATTAGAACATACAGGTATGGATAAAGAAAGAAGAGCCGAGATTACTGGAGCTATTTCTGAAATTGATGCGTTAATAAAAACAATTGATACTTTAAGACAGCAAGAAATAGAAGATAACAGACTGTTAGAAGTCAAAGGAAGATCTACCGTTCTTGATAATATTCCAATTGTAAATAAATTTAATGATAAAAACAAGAGCAAGTTTGAGAACTCTGGAACAAAACATAATTTGAATGAAGCATTTCTAAAGAAATGCGAGGCTAGAACTAAATACGAACTATACGGAGCACTAGCTAAAGATGAGGGCTTTGATCATGTTGCACACATATTTTTTGAGACTGCAATAAATGAACGTGAACAAGCAAGAATAATACTAGAATATATGCATGAGACAAAAACAACAATTAACAATCTTAAGGATGCTGCTGATGCTGAAAGAAAGTACCATGATTATTATTATACAAGCTATGAGAAGATTGGTACGGAAGAGAAGTATCCTGTGATAGTTGAATTCTTTAAAGAATTAGCACAAATCGATGCAGAGCACGAAAAGAGATTCTTGAAATTAATCAAGAGCTTTAACGAAAAGAAGATATTCAAGAAAGACATAATCGTTAAATGGCGATGCAAAGAGTGCGGATACATAGTAGAAAATCGTGAAGCTCCAAACAGTTGTAAGGTCTGTAAAGGACACAAAGGAAAGTTCGAAGTATATCATGAAGTGTTTTAGGATTGTTATCGCAATCCCACTTAAAGTCATAAAAAAGTTTATATATCTTTGAGTGCGTCTGAGTCTTTAATGCGAAAGAATCTTACAATTATAGCCGCGTACGCTTTTGGACATTTTTATATTGACTTTATTTGTTCTCTAATCTTATCTTTAATACTCTTCAAGAATTCTACTACTGTTCCGCAGATTGCAGTTTTATTTGTACTATACAACCTAATTGCTTTCGGTACACAACCTTTCTTTGGATTTTTAGCCGATAAGTATAAGAAAGCACAATTAAGCGCTATTATCGGAATACTAATCACAACTGCTGGCATGATTTTTTTCTTTAAACCAACTATCGCAGTTATTCTTTTAGGAATCGGAAATGCACTGTATCATGTTGGCGGAGGAATTGTTGTTCTTAATCTAGAGCCATCAAAAGCAAAATATCCTGGAATATATGTTGCTCCTGGAGCATTAGGCTTATTTCTAGGAGGCCTCTTAGGTTATCTTCAAGTTAATCCTTGGTTCTTCATAATAGGAGGAGTACTTGTCAGCGGAATTTTAATTAGTACAATACGAACTATTCAGATTCCAAAAATTAAGAAGTTCAAAGAGAAAAAAGTGAGTTTAATAGGAGTAGTTTCCATACTATTACTCGTATCGGTCTGTATGCGTTCGTTAATTAGCGATTCTTTACATTTGAGTTGGAAGACAGTATTTATTTACGGCTTAATATTAACATTAGCAGTTACTTTGGGCAAATTCTTTGGAGGAATTCTAGCAGATAAGTATGGTTTTATGAGAGTAGGATTAATCGGATTATTAATTGCGGCTCCACTACTAATTTTCTTCCAGTCCGTGCCAATACTAGTCTTTATAGGAATTTTTTGCTTCAATATAGTCATGCCAATAACATTGACTGCAGTTGCTGAAGCATTTCCTAATTATAAAGGATTTGCATTCGGATTAACAACGCTTGCATTAGCTATAGGTTATGTGTTATTTATGGCACTTAAAGGTCACGTTGTGATTGGAATCGTATTCACATCGATTGTTATTGCTATTAATATTGTCAGTCTATATTTCGGATTAAAAAAATATGCGGAGATGAAAACATGAAGAAAAATATGAAATTAACATTAGGACTATTAAGTTCGGCACTAGCTGTAACACCATTTGTAGCAGCAGACATGAGAGCAGGGCCGGAATTGTTAATAATACCGATTGTGGCACTTTCATTGTTAGCAGGATTTATCGTAGGAGCAGTATTCTTAATATTGTGGATTGTTAAAACAATTAGAAATAAGAATAATAAAGTAACACCATTACAACGCAAAAGAAAATAAGATGCCAATAAAATGCTTAGCTACATAATTTCTATTTTATTATTATTTTTAGTTCTTACGATAATTATAGAATTAGGAGTATGGAAAATTCTTAGTTTAATATTTAAGACATACAAAGCGCGTAATTGGGAAATGATTGCTTGGTCGATAATTGCTATTAATGTAGCAACAAACCCTGCATTCAATATTATTTCAATGATGATTGATTCTACTAGAGATCGTATGTTCTTGGAATTCGGATTAGACATATTGATTATATTCGTAGAAGCAGGATTATTATATCTAATTTATAGAAAAGAATTCAGTAAACTTCTTTGGTTATCAACAGCGATGAACGTTGCTTCTTACGGAATAGGTTTATTGTTATTTAGACCAAATTGGTGGATTAATTAGAAAGCTTTTCCTAGCCCTATAATTCCATCTGTTTCTTTTAGATTATACTTAATAATCCAAGTATAACCGCCTTTAAATCTCACACCTACACCTAGTTCAATGGACAGAGGTCTAAGCTTTGATTCATCTATCATCCCGTCTGGATAATGCTTCTCACCATAATGAGAATAGGAAATACCTCCAATAAAAAAATCAGTATATCCTTTCGTAAAATCTTTTTCTAAATAAGCTGTTCCACCTACAGTTACTTTAACATGATTCTTTATGTAATTACCATTTAGAAGATTGTAGTTTCCCCACGAGCCTGCACAATATACTCCAAATTTAGATAATCTCTTTTCTAAACTTAAACCTATACCTGCATCTGTTGGTTGAAACGTGAAATATAATACGTGAGGTTTTTCTATTCTTAGAGGCATACAATCCGCATAAAAATTAGAAAAATAATCTTTCTCTGCTGCTTGTCCATTCGTTTTATTCATCGGTAGAAAACTTGCTAATAAAATCGGTACACCATATAATAGACTTGTCAGTGTTCTTTTTTTATTTACCATTTTAATTTCTAGAGGAATAAATCCTACTCAATAACATTGTTACTTCAGAGTAGTATATAAAGTTGATTGTTTAAGAAATCTATATCTCTTCCCACTTTCTTTCGCCAGAGATTAACATTTCAACGAAGTGTTTAACTTGACTTATTGGAATTCTCTTTTGTTCTTCTGTGTCTCTGTTTCGTATAGTCACAGTGTGTTTCTTCTCGGAATTTTCGTCTATAGAATCATAATCTACAGTTATACAGAATGGCGTTCCTGATTCATCTTCACGTAAATATCTTTTACCTATGCTTCCTGCAGCATCATATCTTACGCTGAATTCTTTTTGTAAAGTATCATAAATCTTCTTTGCAACTTCTGTTAATCCATCTTTTTTCATAAGAGGGAACACTGCAACTTGTACTGGACTCATGTGCCAAGGTACTGAGAATTTAGTTTTACCTTCTTTCTCGTCTATTCTACTGTAGAATAAATCTAATAATGCGAATGTTGGTCTGTCTGTTCCGAATGCTATTTCAATTATATTTGGAACTTCATTTTTCTCTTCTTTAGTTTCAGCTTTTGATTCTTCATTGAACAAATGTAAATCTTTACCTGAATGTTTTCCGTGTTGTGTTAAATCATAATTTGTTCTATCATGTACACCACATAGTTCTGTCCATCCGAAACTATTCAATTTACACTCTATATCCCATGCATCTTCTGCGTAGAATGCTTTCTCGTCAGGATAATGTTGTCTTAATCGTAATTTATCTTCTGGAATTCCTAAATTTCTGAATAATGAATATGCAATATATACTGACCAAGCATATGCTTTATTTTTGAAATTCCCATGTTCTAAAGCATCATGTACTGTCGTCATCTTTGGTTCTAATTCTTTTTCTTGCGATTGCCAAGGCCATAATGGAAGTTTTTCATGTTTTACTTCCTCATATTTTTCGAAATTATTTTTTTGTTCTTTGAATAAGAATATTTGTGCTTCTGCTTGTGTGAATTCTCTACATCTGATAACGTGTTGTCTTGGACTTATCTCATTTCTGTACGCTTTACCTATTTGGAATACTGCGTAAGGTAATTTTTTTCTGAAAAAATCATTATATCTTAAGAAAGGTAAGTATGTTGTTGTTGCTGTTTCTGGTCGATTATATGCTTCTACGTCAAGACCTATTGTTGTCTTCATCATTAATGTGTGTCTCTTAACTTGTTTTAAGAAATCTGATTTACAACTTGGACACTTAATGTGATTCGCACTCAACATATCTAATAATTCTTGATCAGTCTTGTGATCTGTGACTTCTTCAGGAGCTATTTCCTTAATCAAATTATCTGCACGGAAATTTGCCTTACATTTTGAACATGTGATTACAGGATCAGTAAATCCGCCCAGGTGTCCTGATGCTTCCCAAACTTCTTTCTGCATAACAGTAGGACACTCAACTTCCCAAAAAGCGTTCTTTGTGTATAATTTTCTTATTTCTCTCTCGACGTTATTTTTAAGAAGTTTTCCTAACGGAGCATAAGTATAGAATCCTGCTAAGCCTCCGTATATTTCCGGTTCTGGACCCCAAACAAATCCCTTTTGTTGTATAAAACTAACTAACTCATCATAGAATTGTGAACTTGATTTAGTATTTTCTTCCGTCATACATTATCGAGAATAACTAAGATTTAAAAAGATTGTTTTTATGATTGTCTTAGTCCATTATTCTTATTCTATCTTCGTCTCATAGAAATAATGTTTCTGTATAGGAACTATATGTGATGAGCGAATCATTTCATGGAATTGACTTCTGATTCTGTTTATCTTATCATTTATCGACAAGAAATCTTTATCCACTAGTTCGAACATATAACTAAATTCTCCAACAGTTTTGAATCTTCTAACTGCGAGCGGATCATTCTTTAATTGAGATTCCAATAAAGGAAGTTGACTTAATTTATCGTCAGCAAATTTCATAAGTATACTATAATCTACAAATCCTACGGTTGCAAAATCTATTATCGTAATAAAATTCAGAATGACTTTATTTTTAATCAAGTTTTTTATACGCGAGTGTACAATATCATAACTTATCTTAGTACGTCTAGATATTTCTAAGCTTGTGAGTCGACAATTTATACTTAACTCGCGCAATATCCTCTTATCTTTATCATCTAGAATTATTTGTGGAGGAATTTTTTCCAATCGTTGTAATACAAAATGCGTAGTAATATTTTTCTTTCTATTAAATAACTCTTCTAACTCTTTTACAGTCGAATAAATATCTTTAGTTATCAATTTCACAGTATAATTATATTGTGATAAACAATTCATTATACTAATACAACCATTTATCCTACTCAATTCCGATACAAAAGCACTCTCGTCCTCTAAGTAACGTGTTTTTATGAATAAATAATACATACTATAACCTATTGCGGAATAGTCTATGTTAGCGTGAAAACCTTTTATAATATTTTTTTCAATTAATTTATTCATCCTATACAAAGCAGTTTGTTTTGATACACGGCATTTCTTAGACAAATCCTTAAGAGATACTCGAGCATCTTCTCTCAGCACATCAAGAATCTTTATATCAATCTTATCTACTCCAGAACTTCCCGATTCAAACAAATATTCCATCATTTTAGCCATATTTTAGTATAGTTTAGGATTATTTATATATTTTTCCATAATTATTCCAAAATCAGTGCTTCTTATTTTATGTAGTTGTTTTACTATACTAATGTTATCAAAATAAAATCCGATTCTTCCGCAAGATTTGCGGAAAAAACGGAGATAGAGTAATAAAAAATAATTCGATAACGATAGAGAGTTTATCGGAGGTATCAGAAATAAAATTTCTGGAACCTCCTCGTAGACTCGGAGGGGTTAAAATGGTAACAATAGACAAGATTGTTCAAAATGTTGGAAAATTTGACGGAAAAGTAGAGAATCATCGTATGTATGAAAGAGCTAAAGAAAATATCGTAGTATTGAACGCAGATGAAGGCACAAAAAAACTTGAGCAGACATTGAAGATGAATACGAGATACAATGATTTCAATCTTCCAAGAGTTCCAGAAGACTATAACATAGGTTTAGGGGATGTAACATTTAATGTTAGATCAGAAACTACAACAAAAAGACCACAGTATAAAACGGCAGTAAACCAGATGGAGAATTATATTAGTGGAATAATGTTATTGTTATCCTCGGACAGAGTAATTACTGGTGTAGCAAAAGAAGAAGGACAATGGTGTATTAGCGCTGAAAAATTATTAGAACAATACGAATTAATAATTGCGGGCGTGAAATCTCCAGGAATAAAGCAAACAATAACATACGAGACCACCGGATTAATGGCACAAGAGAATGTTCCACAAGAATTACACTTAGCTATTGAGAGTAATGGAAATCTTACTGCTGATAACTTTAGAAATTACGTAAGAAAAGATAGACTTTTAGAAGTATCTGAAAAATATGTAAAAGCCTACGAGAAAGCACTAGGAAAAGAGAAAAAAGTTGCAGGAATAGTTTCTGTTAATAGCAGAAAGGGTTACAAGGAAGAGAGCATTAAAACAGAGGGCACAAATTGGGCATATGTTGCAAAAACTTTAGTCAACGATTCTTTTGAAGATGACGACACAATGGGCGAACTAAACATTCTTGCAAATCCAGACATAAGTGTTAAAGCAAAAAGAAAAGAACTACCATTCTACGATTTATTCGTAAGACAACCTTATGGCGAGAAGACAATTTACGTCGGTCTAGAAAGCGTTTATCATAGAATACAAGACTTAAAAGATGAAAAAACAATTACTGCAAACAGAACAACGTATGTTCCAAAAGAGATTGTTTAAGACGACTAATTTCTTTATTTTTTATTTTAAAAACATTTTAACTAGTCAAAGGGATACAAATGAGAACAAGTAATGTGAAATATAGTTCAGAAAGAAAATGGACAATACCCCTGTACGATATCGGAGCATTAATTAGTGGATTCTATATAGGATATAATGAAGGAAAGGGAATAGATACAAGTCAGACAGTGGAGTATTTAACAAAATACGGTCCGACAGCTCTAGCAATATGCGTGACTCCATTGATGCTTAAAGCAGGCAATATGTTCGGAAAATGGACTAACAGACAGATTATACAAAATCTAGAAAGAGGAAATTTAGAAATTACAATAAAAAACGGGAAGACTAAGAAATATAAAAATTTAAGTGAAAACGAAAAGGCAGAAATAAGTTCAAAAATATTAACCACGGTAAATAATCTAGAATCCAAACTGAATAACCAAAAATATTTTCAACCAACATTAATGACAGGAGCAAGAACAGCAATTGAAACAATCATAGGTTATACAGCAGGACGAATATATAGTCAAATTAATTGACTTTGATCTTATTCTCTTTATTCCTTTCCCAATACATTTTAACATGAGGTTCTATCATAGGATTTGCTTTAGAACCTAATTCATATAGAATATTTTCTGAAGTTCCACCCCAAGAATATGTGCCTGTTTTCTTATCAACTTTATAGACCTTAAATTCCCCTGTGTCTATACCCTTCTTCATATGATAATATATCAATCTCATCGTTACTGGATGATATAATTCCTTGTATATTTTGTACAAATCATACCCATGTAAATGTTTATAGAAGTATAATATCTCTACAATATTTTGCCTTACCTTAGAACCTATAGGTCTTCCTTGCTTTCTAACCATGACATCTATGCGACAGATAACTTTAAAAATGTGACGTTCATTAGTATAACATGCATCTAATATTATTATCCGGTGAGAATCTAAAATTAGCGCGTCTTGAAGTAGAATCACTTCTAGGTTTACAACAAACTAGATTAGAAGGTAATTACCTTTTCTGCACCATTCCTTCAGAAAATACTAAGCTCATAGACAGATTATCATATGCTAGAAAAGTCTATGAAATTGTTTATGTTACAGGTAGAAAAAATCTAGAGACTTCATTAAAAGAATATCCTTGGATTAATTATTATGAAAAAAATTTCTGTGTTAGAGTTACATCAGAAGATCATTATGATGAAAGATACTACGCAGGATTTGTTTGGCAGAGTTTAGAGAAAAGCACAAGACCTAAAGTAAATCTAGATAATCCTGCTTTATTGATTGAGATATTTATCACCAAAGATAGAGCGACAGTTGCTAGATTAATGTATCAAAATTTCGAAAATTACGGTGAGCGTAAAGCACACTTAAGACCCGTCCTACATCCTACCACAATGCATCCAAGGATGGCCAGGGCACTAGTCAACGTATTAAACCCTAAACCAAATGAGAAGGTTATCGATCCATTCTGTGGCGCATGTGGAATATTAACTGAAGCAGGACTTCTAGGATTAAAATTCGAGGGCTATGACATCAATAAAAAAATCCTAGATGATGCTAAAACTAACATGGAATTCTATGACATTAATCCTAAACATTACACTCTTATGAGAAAAGATTCTACTACAATAAAGAATCTAAAAAACATAGTCACAGACTTACCATATGGAAAAAGCAGTAAGAAAAGTGAAGAGTTAGTCAGTTTATATTCTAAATTTTTAAAGAACATAACTGGAAGAGCAGTAATTGTTATGCCTAACTTCATGCCATACAAAAAATTACTTGATAAAAATCTTCCAAAGTCTGTTGTGGTTCTAGATATAATCGACCATTATGTTCATAAAAGCTTGACTAGAAAGATTGTGATAATTGATGTTAAATCTAAAAAGACAGAAACAAAGAAAACAACAGTCATTGTAAAGACAATTAAGAAACATAAGACGACAAAAAAAGCAATTATCAAGAAAAAGAAAGTAGTTAAACATAAATTTACAAAGAAGAAAACAATTAATCATAAAGCTAAGATAATTCACAAGAAAAAGATTAAACATAAAACTATTAAGAAAAAAAGAAAATAATTGGGGTGTAATCATGCCATTAGCTACATTAAAACAAGTATTAGGAGAAGCCAAAAAGAGGCACTATGGAGTTGGCGCATTCAACGTCAATAACATGGAACAAATACAAGGCATAATGCAAGCCGCAAGAGATACAAAGAGTCCTGTAGTAATTCAAGCAAGCAGAGGCGCATTAAAATATACTAATCTTGTTTATATCAAGCATTTAATGTTAGCAGCAGTAGAAGAAAATCCTGATATACCAATAGTTATGCATTTAGATCATGGAGATAATTTAGATACAGTAAAGAAAGCAATCGGTCTTGGTTTTAGTTCTGTAATGATTGATGCCTCAGCATATCCTTATGAAGAGAATGTGAAGATTACAAGGGAAGTTGTAAAGTATGCACACAAATTCGGAGTAAGTGTAGAAGGAGAACTTGGAACTTTAGGCGGAATTGAAGAAGATGTTGCAAATAGTGTTAAATTAACTGATCCAGCAAAAGCAGTTGAATTTATTAAACTAACAGGTGTTGATGCACTTGCTATTGCAATAGGAACGAGCCACGGCGCATACAAATTCAAAAGTCAACCAAAATTAGCAATACCTTTAGTAAAAAAAATATCACAGAAAGTTAACATACCACTTGTAATGCACGGTTCTAGCAGCGTACCAGTCGAATTAAGAAATGATATTAACAAATTCGGTGGTAAGATGCCTAACGCTATGGGAGTTCCAACAGCAAGCATTCAAGCAGCAATTAAAAACGGCATATGTAAAATTAATACCGATACAGATGTTAGAATGGCAATGACTTCAAGCGTTAGAAGAGTATTCAGTGAACATCCTGAAATATTTGATCCAAGAGATTATCTAGGACCTGGTCGTGATGCTATTACTAAAGTGGTAGCTTCTAAGATGAAAGCATTCGGAACTGCAGGACATGCTAAGGATTATAAGATAATTCCACTTAAAGAAGCTAAGAAATGGTATAAGAAATAAATTTTTATTTATCTTTTGTTTGATTCTCTAATTATCTCTTACTTTTATTTGATTCTTCCTCATATAATTTCAATGCATCATCTATAGACATTCCTTCATGCATCATTTTACGGATTGCTTTTGTAAGAGCGTGTGGCGTATTATGTTGCCAAATATTTCTTCCTGTTACAATTCCTGCCGCACCAGTCTTCATTATTTCATCACTCATTCTCAAAAACGCGTGTTCTTCCATCATACCGTGTTCTGCAACTAGAACTTTTGCTCTTCCAGCACACTTGACGACCCATTTGAATCCTTCTAAATTATTATTATATTTTAATTTTAAGAAATCGGCTCCTAATTCTAGACCTACACGTGCAGCATATGCTAATGCATCAGTATCAAGTTCATTTTTTACATCTGGTCCTCTAGGATACATCCAACCTATAACTGGAATTCCATATTCATGTGCTTGCTCAACTATTTTTCCAAACTCGGAAAACATTTCTGGCTCAAGAGGACTTCCATCATAAATAGTATATCCTATTGCAGAAGCTCCTAATTTTATTGCTCTTTCAACAGAACATATTTGTTTAGACACAGCAATAGGAGAATCTAAAAATGCTGTTTTACCATTTAATTTTACAATCAATGGAACATCCTTGTAATAACCGTGATAATATTTTTCTGCAATTCCGGCTTGTACTATTATTCCATCATACATTCCTTCAAGCGCTATGTCAAATACGTATTTAGGATCAACAGTCATAGTATTCATATCTTTTGGACCATGTTCTAATCCTTGATCATATGATAATAACAGCGATCTACCGTTTTTTAGAATTTTAGTAGTATTAACTCGCATACACACACCTCTTTAACATGACTTTACTCACCTATAATTGATTATGATTGTTTGTATTTATAACTTTTTCTTAAAAATCTCTCTGTCATCGTCTTCTACTAGTTCAAATAACTCTTTTCCTAATAGAACGTTTTTCGCTCCTAAGTGCTTTATGACAGATTCTGCGTTAAGCATTCCCATCTTTAAAGATATTCCTATATCTTTGCCTAGCATTATGCCTGCTACGAACGCCGATGCAAAAGCATCTCCAGCACCTGTAGTTTCAGCAATTTTTACTTTTATGGGCTTTGCCGAATACACTATTCCATCCTTAACATTATAACAATGCGCTCCATTGCGTCCATCAGTTATAACAACCATTTTTGGACCTAATTTTGAGACTTCAAATAATAAATTAAATATATTATCGTGCTGACTAGATATCAACGCTTGAGCTTCTTCTTTATTAAATACAACAATTTCAGAATTTTTAAGTATACTACGTGCAGCTCTAGTATGATCCTTTACAATGTATAAACTTGGATTATATGCCATTTTTATACCTTTTTTCTTCGCATAATCTGCAATCTTTTGTTGTGTATCTAAACTGTCTTTCATCATTGAAGATAAATACAACCATTTAGAATCTATCGCCCTGAAATTTACATCTCCAGATTTTAACTCATCATTACATCCCTTGTATGTAAATATGGTTCTATCATCCTCAACAGAATCTAGTATAACAGAATACCCCGATATCTCACCATATGTTCCTATGAAATCTACTCTTTCTTTAAACAAGCAATCACTTATTGTTTTGCCATTATCGTCTTTTCCTATTTTACCTAAGTACGCCGTTTTTAATCCTAATCTAGAAAATGCTACAGCAGTATTTGTTCCACCACCACCAACGAAGAAATGCATTTCTTTAATAAGTATTTTCGCGCCAAGTGGATACGCTATATCTTTATGATTATGTAGTGTTACAACTTCAGATTGTGTAGGATCTGTATGTGCAAACACATCAACAGTCGCAGAACCAACTGTTATAATATCATATTTTTGAATAAAACCAAACAAATTCACACCTCTTAATAAGATTATCTGCGCATATTCTATTTATAAATTTTTATGATGTTTAATGAAAAGATATAAATACCTTGACACCAAACTTACAACATGTCGTTTTTCCAATCTGAAGAAGAAAAAAGGGAAGAAAATAGGATAGAAGAAGCAGTTCACAATATTGCTAATTGGATCGTAGACACGCTAAAGGACGAAGGATTATTAACGCTGTACTTGGCAGGCACCATAATGGATAAGAATGAAAGAGTGTCTGGTAGCGACATAGATTTTTTTGCCATAGTACAATAAGATTTTGATATTAGTAGAGAAAGAGAATTTAACGCAACACTGTCTGAGAGAAGACATGATTTGTGTAAAGGATTTGAATGTAGATTAAGGTTATTTCCCTTATGTTCTCTTCAAGGAGGAGAAATTAAGGGCGTATTGAACGTCATAAGACCTGAAAGAGTGATCCAAAAACTGCCCTTCTACAAAATACTCTGGGGTAAAAAATGGAATTATAAAGAAGATTTTATTAAACCGCTTGGATTAAAAAATGAAGCGAAAATACTTATGACTCAGATACGTGTAAGTATTAGACACATAAAAGCTAATGCTGAAAAATTCTCATTAACATATTTCCCGAAACTTATAATCGAGCTTATTAGAGTAGAAGCACAAATATTTTATAACTTTGAATATCATCCATCGCGAAAAAGGCTAGCAGAACACTTATCTACAGATAAGGAACACATAATCCATAAAGCACTTGAATTAAGGCAAAAAGGGGAAGAAATGTCTCGAGAAGATATTTTGCTTTTTGTTATAGAAGTGGAAAAGTATATAGATTACTTAGATAAACAGTTAGATAATCATTTTAATTAAGAAAAATACTATTTCTAAAATTTTATCTTATCTAATATTGAGTGTGCATTTGTACTGTTTAAGTGTTTTGATAACTCGTTCCAATCCTTACCTAACTTTGTAGATAATTTAGTCTGCAATAACCTTGATTCGTCATCGCTAACACGCACATATTGGTCTACATCTATTAATCCATAAGGATATCCTAAGAATATCGGATCATTAGAGTTGGAGGCTAATAGCGAGAATAGCACATCAGCATCTTCCTTGAATTCTTTTTGTATCTCGAATCTAAACACGTGACTTGTTTTAGCATTTAATTTTATAAAATATATTTCAGCGGGATGTTTTGGATTATTGTTCGTGACAATAGGATGATAGTGCCATTTATCCAAATTTGTCTCTGAACCTAAATCTAATAATTTCTTGGTTATGCTTAAACCGTTTCTTGTTGTTAAAGTGCATGTTTTACTCAATGCACAGGTTTTTCCGTTTGAAAATAATTGTGTCAAATATTTATCTTCTAAAGGATATCGTGCCTCTAGCGTCCCATCCATAAGTATGTAATCTACATCGATAGCATGTGCGGTCGCATACTCTATTTCTGCAAATCTTCTAATTACAGAAACTATTCTAGTAATGCCACATTTCTCAAGACCTTGTTTTAATGATTCATCTTCTGGATCAAAAACCACATTGTTGAAAGATGTTTCCGGATATGTTTTTACAGAGTACTTTCCTTTACTCTCTTTGATTAACAAATAGAATTCCTGAGACTTACGACTTATTCTCTTATTATCGGAATAAACTATACCACCAACACGCACTATTGCTATGCAAAAATCTGCGCTCTCAAATAATACGTTATTTCCACCATCTACAAATAACATTCTTTTCGATAATTTTTTTGGCGCAATATTATGAAAATTCTTTGATTCTATCTTGAAAGGAACATATCTAGAATTCATAGATAAATAATCATCACCAGCATCTTTTCTAGTTACAATATTCTTCAATTCTTTGACTAATTCATCCATAAATTTGAGAACTTTTTAGAGTATAAAAAGGTTGTTGAATCTTAGAGCAAGATTAAAATTTCAAGAATTTAGTTTTAAGTTTGTAATGCTTGAATATAGTATCTGCAACATAATCCTTTTTAGAGTATCCAAGCAGTTGTGCAACAGCAAGTATATTCTTTTCTGAACCTTCTATTTCAAAGAAGGGAGGTATTTTCGGCAATATACATATCTCTACAGAACAATTTTTTATATTCCAATATTCTCGCTTTATTTCGGTGATTCCTAATTTTTTCAAACCTAACGTTTCTAATATATTAACTACACTCTTATAATCTACCCATGTTTCATATTCATCCACCATCTTACAGCCACGCACCACTCTCTTGTTTGCTTTGAGTGTAAGAAGTGTGTTTGGACCTTCTCTTCGCACACGCACAGTAATCTTAGATTTTTTAGTGTAATCATTACTATAAAGAATGTTTTGCTGAAAAACTTTTTTAAAAAATTTTGCGCCATGTCTTTTCAAATCTTTGCGCACAGAATCAGGATTTATATTTAATATTTTAACTTCTATTTCATTCATAGTGTAAAAATGAATCTCATATTTAAAAGGTTTATCCCAGATCTGCTTAAGAAAGTAAAAGAATAAAAAAGTAAAGAAACTATATTCCTTTCTCCGGGTGGAAAGGTTTTGGCATCTCGTATAATGTTTTAAGTTTCAAGTATTGCTTAATTGTGTTTTGCAATCTATAAGTAGATTTGTACAAATCTACTTTATGCGATTCTATCTGTTCTTTATATATTCTATTTCTAAATAGATTTTGGATAAATTTACTCTTTAATATTGGTGTTTTATCCCATTTATCTTCATAATCCAATTGCAACCATGCTTCAATATTTATGATTACATCTCCTCTATCTGTCTTCATCTTGTAACCTTGATGCATTACTTCAATAGATTTCATATTAATTGTTGTGAAATCAATCTTAACGAAATATCTATAATACTTACTGTTATTTGGAGTTTTAAGCATTCTCCATCGTATTCTGTGTTCTTTTGAACCGGTTCCGCCTATACGTTCAAGATAGAATAATTCAGGATTTCCGTCTCCTCCTCTTTCACCATACACGTCCACAAACCCTTCTTCATCAAGCCAATCGTGAATCAACTTGTAAAGATTCTTCATGTGAAATGTATCTTCGTTCTCTACATTTAGGGCTACAATTCTAATATCTTTCTGCCCCTTTTCTATACTATCCCTTTTATCGAATTTGAACATCACACACATAGTAGTCAATATACAGACTTATGATTTAAAAATTTTTGTATTAAACCCAAAAACAATACCTTTTTAATAGATTACATCTCAACCAAGTATATGAAAAAGAGGGGTTTTAGATTATTCCCTAAGTCTATGAAATCTAAGCATGACTGGGGGGATAAGGTTTACGTATCAGGAGTCTATGAGTGTTCTATCTGTGGTAATTACGAGGCTTTTAAAAAAGGCGAGAATTTTTCTGAATGTCAAGATTGTATAAATGCCAAGCGTGAAGAAGATAATAAATGGTACGCTACAAACGAGTTAGTTTACTTTCTTTCTAAAAATATTAATATAGAATTTGAAAAATTTCAAACTGTTTCGATAAAAATAGCCGATTCAATCACAGAATACGCTGGTACAGTAGGATTCTTCTTATTACACGTATTATGGTTTGCACTATGGGTTCTAGCTAATCAAGGATTTTTTGGCCCAAAATACGTTTTTGACACATTCCCATTCGGATTGCTTACTATGATTGTCTCATTAGAAGCTATCTTCTTATCAACATTCATTTTGATGAGTCAGAATGTTGCTGCGAAAAAATCGGAGATGCGTTCTGAACACGAGTATCAAGTTAATTTAGAGACTGAAAAAAATGTTGCTGAAATATTAGCAATGATAAAGGATATTCGTAAGGAAAGCGACATTAGAACCGAACACATTGTCGATCTTAAAGAGAGTGTGGAAGAGTTATCTGATCAAATAGAAGATGATGCAGAAAATAAACCTAAAGAAGTGGATATCGAAGAAGAAAAAGAAGAAAAGCAAGAATTCGAAGATCATGAAAAGTTACTTGACGAAATAGGAATAGATGTTATTCCAGAATCTGCTCCTCCAGTAATATTGGAAGAAGAAGATGTCATAGATAGAGATCATCTTAAGAAAGACAGAAAGAAGAATACTACAAGCAAAGGAAAGAAGACTTCAAAGATTATTAAACTTAAGAAAATTCAAACGAAATTAAAGAAAGTCTTGCTGAAAGCAAAGAAATCTTCAAAGAAGAGATAAAATAACTATTTAGAATCTAATCTAACCATTCTTTATTTTTTATTTTTTCTGGTAAATATTTCTCAGAAATAAACGAGATACCTTTAGAGGATAACGACTGGATTTCTACCTTTGCATCGAAGTCTTTCATCATTTTGAACTGGCGTTGCCAATCTTTGTGTTTCTCAAACCATTCGTATGCTTGCATTTGTTTGATTCTTGATCTATCTTGGTCTGTTAATCTAATGAAATGTCTCTTAAGGTCATATTTTACAATATCATCCATTGTGATACCTAGGAATTTAACATCAGGAATTGCCATCTCATCAGCCATGTGTGCTAATGCAATACTTCCAAATTTAACTACACTATAAATGTAGAACCCATAAATATCTCCATCTGTTAATACTAATATTGGAAGATGATGTTCTTTACTTAATCTTTGTAATAATCTTCTTACTCCTCGAGTAGTTTGACCTTGTGATGCCATTATTATGCAATTCTGTTTTTCCCAGAATCTATCTTCATGTAAACGCTCCCAAACAGCAGCCTTCTCCATGTATATTACATATTTTGCATCAACTTTTTTGAATTTAATATTTTCAACATTTGATGGAATAGACCAACCGCCACTTCCTAACTTTGACCAATCTATAACATCTCCAGAATCTTCAATGATGACTTTTCCTACAACAGAACCCATTTTGTTTGCGTTAACATTCAAGTTCTCTCTAGAAAATCCTGTGATTAATTCTAAGTCTTCAATTACTTTATCTGATTCCTTTTGTTCATCAACAACATTTATTTTAGTATTAGGAATTGTACGCTTTGCCATATAGAATACATCTCTCAGGCTTGCGTGTTTTTGTACGTCTAATAGATTCTTACATATCGAAGCTACTTCTATTGTTTGTAAGAATTTTTTTGAATGTGCTGCGTTGAAGAAGAATCTTTGTGATGTTTTATCTCCTAATCCTAGAGTCTTAGATTCTTTATCGTAGACTACATTTGATAATCCTCTTACTGATAATTCAATTTTAGGACTATCTCCTGCTTTTATATCGGCAACAACAGATTTTCCTAAATTAACTAATTCTTCTCTTGGAGTGCCTGTTCTTCCAGCCATTGCTTTTCTTTCTGCATTGGATGCATTGACAGATGTGCTAGGAGTTGTGTTAACAAATTTCTCTTTAATATTTTCTTTATCCTTCTTAACTTCCTTAGTTTCCTTAACTGTATTTGATTGTGAAAATGTCATCTGTATTTCTTTCTCTCCAAGTTTCTCGTTTTTATTTTGATTTGATTTAGCCATTTTACTCTTCTAACTCTTGTTCATCTTCAGAATCATCGGAATCATTGGAGTTCTTACCTTTTTTACCATCTGATTCTTCATCAGCTTCTCCTTTCAATGATTCCATCTCGAATATTTGTTGCTTTATTTCATCCTTATTAGTCATTGCTTTTAACTTGTCAAGTAAAATATCTTTATTTTCTCCCGTTAACCTTGATAATGCGTCAGCAACTTCAGGCATGTATCTTTCGAATAGATTTGCTCTTTCTAATTGATTTTGTACTCTATGTTTTTTTGCAACATATAATTGTAATCTTCTACCTGCTTCTTGCACTGCTAACTTTAATTCCTTAATTATGTCAGGGTAATGTGCTAATGCTTCTTTTGATTCTGATGTGAATGGCACCCACACTGAACACATGTGTACTAATATTGTTAATGGACCTTGTGGAATTGAACCAGCACTTTGTTGTAATCCGTATGCTTTCCAATTTGTTGTTGTAATAGCTTTTGTTACAGCACATGCACCTTGTTGATATAATAATGGAACACGATTTGCGAATCTTAATATTTGAATTGGACCTTCCTTACTTTGATTTCCACCGTATGCTATTCCTACTTCCATTTGGAAAGGATTTCCTCTGTATACAAATATTGGTCTAGTAACAGCAACATAAAATTCTGCATTGATTTCTTTTTTCAAACTTCTCTCTAAAAGTTCTTCTCCAATTGGACTTAAACAATCTGTTGTTGGAGCCATTATCTTAGTTTCTTTCATTGCCTTGATGAGTTTTTCTGCGTCTTGCATACTCATTTCTTCAGGTTTCTTCTTAGGATCAATCAAAGCCATCTCACATATTTCTTTTGCCGTTCCTGCTCCAACTCTAGATAAATCGTTTAATAAGAATGAATTTAATGTTCTAGCCTCAGTGTTTTTCAACATTTTCATTAATATTCCTAATTCTAAACCATACGGATGAGGTTTAATCTCTAAGGGTTCTTTAGGAAGAGAATCTGTTGCTCTTGCATAAATGAATTGTTCTGCTTTAGGATTAGTATAGATTATAGTTGCATGAGGATTTACAATTGCAGTTTCTTTCAAATATTGGTCAACAGATTGATCTCCTTTGATGTATGATGCTTCTAAATCCATTTCTATTCTTGTTCCATGTTCTTTTGCATCCCAAGGTTTTATTTCATCAACCATTATTTCTGGACTATTAGTTTGAGTATCTAAGTGTAATTCCATGTAATGTGCAGGTTTATCTGCATTAGTCTTGGATATTATTTTTGTAGGTCTTCCTGTTGTTAATTGTGCAAACATTACAGCAGCACTTATTCCAATACCTTGTTGTCCTCTAGATTGTCTTAATCTATGGAATTTAGAACCATATAATAATTTTGCAAATATTTTTGGAATTTGTTCTTTAACAATTCCTGGACCGTTGTCCTCTACGATAATTCTATAACGACCTTCTGCCATTTCAATTATTTCTACACTAATTTCCGGCAATATTTTTGCTTCTTCACAAGCATCTAAAGCATTATCTACTGCTTCTTTTATTGTTGTTAATAATGATTTTCTAGGATTATCAAAACCTAATAAATGTCTATTTTTCTCGAAGAATTCAGCTACTGAAATATCTTTTTGACCTTTTGCTAAGTCTTCAGCAGTTGGTTTTCTAGATTTAGTGCTTTTATCATCACTTTTATCGACCTTAACTGCCTTACTTTCCGTTTTAACTTTCTCAGCCATTACTAATGGAGTTCAAGCAGGCATTAATAAATATTTCTATTGGCGAGAATATAATGTATATAAATGACGCGAATAAAAAAAATTAGTTAACCTATATGTTTATCGAGCAAATTGTTTAAGTGAGTTATATTTTTAGGAGAATATCTCTCTAGCCAACTTCGTTTTTGAGTGCCTTTCCACATTCTAAGGAGTTCTTCTTTAGTCTTAAAATATAGTATTACATCAGGTCTTACAGGGTCGTTTAACTCACGCATACGTTTCTGCTCCTCTTTAGTGAGAGTATCTAAAAAACCGTCGACATAATAATCACCATTCTCATAGATATTTAAATCTTGAACAAACATTAAGTTTATTCTAGCATCTAATTCTGCTAAAGGTAAATCCTTCAATTTTATTCCCGGATCTATAGCAATTACCGAATCAGTTTCAAAAACATACAAGAAATTTTTCGGTAATAAATCTGGATGCAGCAACATGGGATTGTTCTCTTTTTTAGCAGTACTACGTATAGCGTCAGTGATGTCTAATAATTGTTGATATTGGTGTCTATAATTTCCGCCATTACGCAATAATTTAGAAAAATTAAGTGAATTCAAGTGTGCATAAACTAGTGCTTTATCTTGACGCTCTAATATAGTTATACAAGGAATATTTCTTTTTTTCCATTCGTCTAAAACACGACACTCTATGTCTAAAGTCTCTCCATGCATGCCTCGAATACTATAATTAGAACCTAGTTTGCCGGCGTAATAATTCTTTAGAGGCTCGTCTAGTCTTTTCAAAGTAGATTTAATAAAACCGTGTGCTTTCGGAGAAAATAATGATTTATACACCAGACGTAATGTTCCTAGCTCTACATGAAATACGTTATTGCTACCATCATCTAATGCAATACAAGTATTATTTTTCATTACATCATCTACATACGGATAAAGTGTGTTACGCATAAAATCAGAGAGAAAAGATCCTTTAAAAAGATTATCACTAATTAGTTACACCTCAATATGCGATTTAGAAATCTAATGTTAGAATCCAGGTTCTTCTGCAATTTTTTGTTTTGATAACTTGTGTTGTCTTTCTAACCATTTATAGACGTTAGCATGTGGACTTCCAGCAAGTAATGTTTCAACAGAACGCTTACAGTTACCAATATTCTCGACGCTACCAATCATAGAAATTGTCTTACCATATACAGAAATTGAACAATCAGTTAGTGATTCTAAAGTATTTCTTGATTTTCCGTCAGCACCAATAACTCTTCCCTTTAATCTTAATTGGGTTGATTTTTCTTTAGAATAATCGTTTAATGATATAACTTCAAGAACATAATCTTGTTTTAATAATTGTTTTGCAATTTCAGGATTAAATCCTCTACTTATTGCCTTAATAACTTCTCTTAAAACAAATAATTTAATAGCTTCTTTTCCAGAAATAGTTACGTCGCCTTCTTTACTATCAACATTTATTTTACATTCAGTTTCTTTTTCTAACTCGGCCTTAGTCTCGCCTTTTGCACCTATAAGTACAGCGATTCTATCTTTAGTGATTCTCAAATCATAACTATACTCTTCATCAGCCATAATGATAGAAACAAAGGACGGTTTTTAAAGTAGACGGTTTAAGTATTTATGTACAGTAGTAACTCACTAATTAATACAAAGGTATTTCAATAAAGTTGTATAGAGAGTAGTATGCCTCATAAGAAATTGATTAATGTGAAAATATTATTGTGGTTCGTAGTATTATTAACCATATCGTTGATTGTTACTAAAATGGTTAACATGGATATACCAATAGAAACAGGCATATTAGGAACAATGTACACATTCTTCTATGGTCTCTTTATTAATTCATTATTCAAATTTTTAGATGAAAAATATCTAAATTTCAGAACGTTTCTCGGAGATTTAATAGGTAAAGCACAATCACTATACAATGTAGCATTACTTACTGGTAACGAGAAATTTATCAAACACATAAAATCAGAATTAATTTCATTCATCAGATCATTCAATACATTGCCTGCAACAAAGTATTATTTAAATCAGTATCACATAAATAAACTCTACGATACGACTCATGATTTGAAAGTAAGAAATCGTAAGGATTCTACACATTATGCTAGCGTATTATCCGCAATTGACGGATTAAGTGTGTCTAGAGAAAAATTAGAAATATTTGGAAACAAACACATAACAAGGGAAACAAAATTAATATTCCTTAGTACAACAGTTTTGTATATAGTGGTTATTGCATTTATCACATTTGCAAAAGCAAACATATACATGAATCTTACAGGCGTATTATTAATTGGAATGGTAATATTCATTGCAATATTAATGCTTAACATAGATGATTTATCATATGGATTATATTATGTTAAAACAAAGAATCTAGAAGAATTAATAGATGTAATCGAGAATAAAAAATTACAAACTGAAGACGATTTGAAGAAATAAAAGATAATTTTAACTTTTCTTCTCAACTTTCTTTCCAACAATTTTATTATATGTTTTTAATTCATCTTCTTCGGATATGGGGAAGAACTTTCTAAAGTATATAGACATATTTCTTACATCTCGAGTTATCAATTCTTTAGCATTACTAGCCGTAGTCATGGTTGATTGTGAAAAATCGATAAACACTGGTTCCTCATGATAATTCAAAATATTAAATGGACTTAAATCTCCGTGTATCATTCCTTTATCAAATAATTTTTTCATATTGTCTAAGACTTTTTTATAGAATTTTTTCGGATTCTTTGGCGGAGAATCTTTTAATTCTGGAGCAGGATCATCATCGCCAATAAATTCCATTAATAGAATATTATCTTTGAACGTTATGGGCTTTGGAACCTTTATTACTTGACGTGCAAGTAATAAATTCTTATATTCTCTTTGTGTCCATGCAAAAACTATCATTCTTGTTTTTTTATTTAATGAAGTATATCTAGGATCTTGACTCAAATACTCGTACATTTTTCCAAAATTACAGTTTTCTAGTCTGTAAATCTTCACAATTATTTTATGGTCTTGTTTTGTATTAGCCGAGAATACATTCGCTTCCTTGCCTACTTTGATTGTACTTTGTAATTCTTCGAAGTGCCCTTGACTAGACATTTGAAATAATAGAGCTTTAGAATGCTGACTAAATACGTTTCCATAAACTTTCCATTCTTCTCTACCTTTATTTGTACTCATAATAAATAGAACTCTAGCAAATATATAAAGGTGATTGAGAGATAAAGAAATAGCACAATTAGAAATTATTTACACGATAAACATTCTTTTCCAGAGAACTATCACAATTGTATATTTTTTCTAATTTAAGAGAATCACATTTTTGCAATTTCTCAAACAATGCAAGTATAGGTATAGGATTTTTGCTTTGAGTAATAAAAAAAGCCTCTGAATATCCCGTTTCCTTTAGCCAATTCAATCTAAGTTGTGTGATTAGAGTCCCATAACCTTTTCTTTGATGTAAAGGCGCGACTAATAAATCACATAATTCTGGTCCAGAAAATATTAATTTTCCATCATTATTTTTTATAGTATTTCTTATGACTCCACCTTGACCAATATATACCTCTTTATACTTCTGAGAACTTATCAATTCCTCAGAAGGTAAATTGTTTTCTTCAGATGTCAGAACAAAATATACTCCAAAATCATCGTTGAAAGATCCCGACATTTTTTTGGCAATTCCTCTTAATTCTGTTGCATCAATTTTCTCGACAGTAATATTTTCTCCATTATGACTTATTTTTTCTATAATACCCATAATCGTAGAATGAGAAAAGAGTATATAAAGTTTGTGGTTTGTTGTTACTGATAAGTAACTATATAATAAACCTTTAAAACCTATATTCATTTCCAACTCTATGAAAATCTACGTCGCTCATTCAAAAGAGTTTGATTTTGAAAAAGAGCTATACAAGCCACTTAGGCAGAGCCGTCTTAATAGCGAACACACATTCGTTTTGCCTTATGAAAACGACAATAATCTTAATCCAAAAGATTTCTTGAAGAACGAATGTGAGTTAGTAATCGCGGAAGTATCTTACACATCCGCACGAGTTAGCTTTGATCTTAGTTGGGCATACATATTCAAACTACCTGTAAGAAGCATTCATCGTAAGGGAATAATTATACCGGTTGAATTTAGATACGTCTCACCGACACACACAGAATATTCGAATAGTAAAGACGCTATTTCTAAAATCGAGAAAATAATTAAAGAATTTAGAAAATAATCGTCAGTATTATTTCTTTTTCTTTCCACCAAGATAAGGGTTAAAATAGATTTTAAGTGTACTCACAAACATCAAATATACTGAGATTAGAATCAACACTGAAACAAAAAGCACATATAAAACGTTCCAGACGAAACCCATATTACTACACACACTCCAATGAATAATAGGGTTAACATAAGTATTAACACAAACACCTGCAGGTATACAACTAAAAATAATCCAAAATAATAATGTAAAGAAAATCAACCAATAAAACACTTTGTCTGAAGGCATCTTCATAATATTCAATAGAAGAATTAATTTAAATACTTATCTAAAAAAGAATCTAAAAAATAAGAAAATAAAAAATTAACAGACTTATAAGTCGTCTGTTGTTAAGATTGTTAATCTGTCTGACTTAACCTTTGCATCCATTCCAACTAAGAATTGAATGTTAGCTCTTTCTGCAACCATTAACAAGTCTTTATCGATAACATCATCCAATACTGCAGCGTATATTCCGCCGTTCAGACTCTTGATTGTGCTAACAAATTCTGATACT
>JANNSE010000063.1:0-7323 GCA_031402215.1 Candidatus Woesearchaeota archaeon
TCACATTGTTGTCCATTATACCCGCTACATGTACTTCGACAATAGCCGGCTATACAATATCCACCACAACACTCGCCTGAATAACTACAATCAGCCCCTTCGCCTCCACAAGGCGGAGGATAAGTACAATAAGCTGCGTAATCATACCACTGTGCACCACACGCATTGGTATATGCTCCATAACATTCGTAATTACTAGAGTCCCAATAACAACAAGAATATTCACCCCAATTTTCACAGTACCATATGCAATCATTAGGACTGTATATGCCTGTTTGAAGTTGATCACAACCTCCTGGACAGAAGCCGTCATAATTACAACCAGTGTATTGACCTAAACTTGAGCATCCAACTGCAGTATAATTTCCACTTTCGTTTCCTGTTCCATTAGTTCCAGTAGCAGTCAAATTATTCGTAACAGTATTCGTCAAAGCATTCAACGCATCAACTCTTGAGAATGTCCAATTTTCAGTCTCAATAATTCTTCCAGTATGAATCACTTTATCTTTTAGCGTTAAACTATCTTCAGAATTATTATTTTGTAATAGTAATGCTGAGATTCCAGAAACAAACGGTACGGCCATCGATGTTCCATATTTTACGACAGCATTTCCGTTTAAATCAATAGTGTTAATATCTTTACCTGGAGCCAATAATAATGTGTTATTGTTCCATGAAGTAAATGATGCTATTGTATCATTTTTAGCGCTAGCTCCAACACTCAATGCTCCTGAAGCACATGCAGGAACTTTAACTAAATCAGAAGCATCATTACCCGTTGCAGCAACCACTAATATTCCTTTAGAATTTAATTCATTAACTTTCTGTGCCACCACGTTATTATCACAATAACCATTATATCCTCCAGAACCAAGACTTAAAGAAACAATAGATGCATTATTATCTTCACAATATTGTAATCCAGATAAAACAGTAGATTCATAACCTTGACCATTACTATCAAGAACTTTCCCAACAATTAATTTAGCATTTGGAACAATACTATATAATACATACGCGACGCTCGTTCCGTGTCCATTATCATCAGAATAGCCAACACTGTCATTGACAAAATTATATCCCATAGAAGGATTTTTTATAACGGCAGTATTTATTCCTGTATCGAGGAAACATATCGCGATATTAGAACCGTCTAAATTAGGCGATAAAACTTTTACTTCAGGTATTCTTACTAATGCAGTAGATTCTGTAATTAATGATTCCACGGGATTATCAATATATATTATTTCAATCTGATCATTTAAACTGAAAGATTTGACATCACTATAGTTTGCATCTAATATTTCTATGTTACTTTTATTGTAATATTTCAATGATTTTATACTATCGCGTCGTTTCAGTTCAGAATATACTTTAGCAGTTGTTATTTTTTTAGATATGATTTTTAATTCTTCTTGTATTTTTTTAATCTCTGCAGTATTATTTACTTCATCAGCTGATACAGCATTTCCCGTAATAATGTTTCCCGTTAGAGCATTATTAAATGCATTCGAGTTGTTGTTTACTCTTAATACTTTTAATCGACTCTGCATTTCTATTTGTTTTGCAGTCATTGCTTTTGTATTAAAGTCAGAAGGGTTTTTGTTTTCTTGCGCGTCTAATTCTGTACGTAATTGGTCAACATATTCTTCAATATTCTGATTGTTTGTCTGCTTATATTTAACAATTATTCTAGGTTTAGCAGAAGGATTATCCATCCACACTTTTCTTAATTCCTCGTCGATTTTGAATGCGAATCCTACGTATATTGGTTCGCTTGTACCTTTTTCAGTTCCAGGTTTTTCTATACTTATATTGTTTCCATCTGTTGGCGAAGTCACATCAGTAGTTTTATTGGATAAATTTAATTTTTCATTTGTAGTTCTATTAATTAATTCAGAACTAATATTCACAGTACGATTTGTTCTTACAAGAGGTAACTCGCTTTTATTCTCGGGAGTAATATTACGTTCAGGTTGTTTTGTAGGCTTACTTGCACTCACATTAGGAATATTTTTTGTATTAACAATAATTTTGAATAAATTAGAATTTATCTCTTCTCTACCATCACTTACGAATAAGAATCCAGAATAATTAGTTTGCACTTCTCTCGGTACACTAAACGTCACAGTATTTCCATTGGTAGTTATACTCACGCCAGGAACTCTACTTAAACTGTACTTTAATGCATCGTTCTCTTCATCAACAAAATATTCCTCTAAATTTAGACTCTTAGTGGTTTCATTAATTATAATAACGGTCTCAATATCTTTCTTTTGTGTAGGAGGAGTATTAACTACGATTTGAGAATAAGATATACTATCTATTGTTAGTGTTGCATCTTTGTCGACTACGATCTCTAAGTATGTTGTCTTCGGATCAACTTCTATTTTACATGTTTCATCACAAACATTGTTTAATGCAATTCCTTGTATTCCAGGATCTCCTTTTAGTACGATTAAATTTCCAGTAATACTAATTATGTTACTCTCATATTTTTGCGAGTTAAATACTAGTTGTCTAGTTCCAGTATCGTTATTCACTAAATATACTTGTACATTTCCTTGATATGTTCCGTTAATTCTTAGAGAAGTTATTGGAGTATCCTTGGCAGTTTCTAATTGATATATTTTTTGATCGCCCGAGTAATACGTCTGATCAACTTTAATCTGATATTCTCGAGTGTTCTGATTGCTTAGTTTATTTATTCCGGGAATAATTAACAACAATAACAACAACACAATCCCTAGTACACTCAAACTTATCTTCAGTATGTTGTGCATTGCTGGACTTTTAGAACGTTCAATACTTGCAAGTTTTTCTTGCTCATCTATTTCAGCTTCTAGACTTCTCAAATATTCTCTTTCTGAAAGGCCTCCTGTTATAGAATTAACGGTAAAATTTCTTTGATATTTTGTAATTTCTCCACGAGCCAATTTCTTATCGGACGCGTGAAGTAACTCTAAGAATTTCTCTCTTTCCTCACGCAATTTTTGCAGTTTAAGTCCGTAATCTTTTAAACTCATCCTATCTCAATCTAAGGTTATAATGAACAGAATACTTTCTTATCTCTCCCCTCAAACCCTACACCCCTTTCTTTATATTCTAATGTTTTTTAGCGGGATAGTAATCACTACACCTTATGTTTATCCCCACACGAATAATATCATTACACTGTAAGTGAAGATTTATAAAGTTTTCTTTATATGTGTGTGCTTGTAGGCAGTATGAATTGTCATTATTAAGTATAAAAAAAGATACTAAGGAAATACTTACAATGTAGCCTACATGGTTCAAATATTATTTGAGTTCCTAGAATTTTTCGTTATTTTGTTTGTGCTTTTATTTCAGAAATTCTATCAACGACTTTTTTAGTTTCACTAATCTGATGTTCAGTTAACGTTCTATACATTTGATTAACTATCTCTGAATATTTGTTAGATATATCTTGTTCTTCATATGGGTCTGAGCTGATGTTATACAATCTTTTACTACCATCATCCCAAACTATAAGTTTCATGTCCTTGATTCTAACATATTCTGCGTTTTCTTCTGCGCCGTAAATTATGGTTCTAGAATAAGTATTATTGATTATTGTAGGCACTAGGCTTATGCCATCTATATCTTTTTTGGATTCTACTCCGATAATATCGTATATTGTGGGTGTTAAATCAATAATGCTTACAGGTTGTTCAATACGTATTTGTTCATGAACCTTCGGATGCAATATCAATAAAGGAACATGAACGCAAGACTGATATGGGACACCGTGGTGATATATATTATTGTCGTACAATCCTTCACCGTGATTAGAATATAATATTATTATGGTGTTATCTGTAAGCGAGTTTTTCTCTAAATAATCAAATATCTCTCCTAGCTGCTCATCAATATATTCCATCTGTTGTTGATATACTTTACGTGTTATATCTCTTTTGTCTATGTTTTCCGGTGTTAATACTCCAATGGAATAATTTACAGTACTTATAACATTTATAGAATCATTGTCTGCAATAGTTGTTATAATATAATAATCTGTTTCATTGGATATTATTTTAATTCTAGAATCAATTATCATACTTCTGTTTGAAGGATATCTATACGGTCTATGCAATTCATCCGATCGCATTAATATAAAGAATTTAGATTTGCCTGAGTTATCTTTAAAGTCATTGCGTTCTTTAAGATATTCTATTGTTTGTTGAATTGCTGTAATATTACCGTAATTTTGATATTTTATTCCTCTATCCCAATATACGGTAAATCCTCTGCCCAAAGATTGTGACACACCACTTTGTCCGAAATAATCTTCATTAACGTTAATTGTATAATATTCATTAGATTGTAATACTTGTGCGATTGTAGTAAGTTCTGTCAATACTTTTTCTTTGATCCATATGGAAACATTTGTTGAATCATTTACTTGATTATATCTCGCTTCATCTCTTTCTAAAATTGCCGTACGTATAAATATTCCGTCGCGTGAAGTGAGCGTGGCATAATTACTTATTTTTGTGGATCCAGAAGGCGATGAAACATCCTCAAATATTATTGAGTTTTGGAAGAATTTATCTATATTGGGTGTGGCCTTACTTTCAGGGTTTATTAATCCAACATAATCTGCACGCAACAAGTCCATGTCTAAAAATAGAACGCTACAATTCGGGCATGATAAATCTAAATCTTTTCTTATTTCGTTTTTATTTTGTTCTATGTTATTATTGCTACATCCACTAAGTATTACTACTCCTAAAATAATTATACATAAGTAGATTTTTGTATTTGTCATTTTATTTACGTTTTCAATAACTATCTTAACTTTTTATTTTTTCAACTAATATTCATGCTATTTTGAGCTTTCGATATCTCTAGCATCTCATGATCTGTCAACGTTTTGTACAATTCATCTGCTTTTTCTGGATATACTTCTATTATATTACGTTCTTCGTGAGGATCTACACTGATGTTGTAGAGTTCCATATTGTTTGAACTCCAAACCACTAATTTTAATTCACCTTGTCTGACATATTTTGATTGTGCATCAACACCGTAGATGTATTCTCTTTCATATTTTTCTCCTTTTATTACATTTACTAAACTTATTCCGTCAAGATTTTTTATAGTCTCATTTGAATTATTAATTTCAACCATAGAATATATGGTTGGAACTAAGTCTAGTAGACTTATGCTTTGTTTGATTCGTATTTGTCTATCAATTTTCGGATGTAATATTAATAACGGAACATGTACACACGACTGATATACTACTCCATGATTAGGCACACCATTATCATACAATCCATCTCCATGATTAGCATACAAAACTATGATTGTATTCTCAAGTAAGGCACTATCTTCTAAATATTTGAATAATATGCCTAGTTCTTCATCAACATACTTTAGCTGTTGCATATACACTTCACTTCCTAAAGAACGATATTCCTCAATAATAGATTGATTTATTACTACTTTTTCATTTATGTGTGTTTCATAAGTACTTCCATAGATTACTTCATATGTGTTGGATTTGTTATTATATATGTAAGTTATTCTAGGGTCTTCAATTCTAGAACGATTTGCAGGATAATTATATGGTGGTGCATGAAGATCATTAGGTCGAACTATTAGAAGAAACTTTTGTTTAGAATGTTTCGCATTCTTATTTATGGCGCCGTTTTTTGCTTCCTCTTCAAGCATTTGTTGTGTCTTACGTAGAGCTCTACCTGCATAAGGATCTTCTGCTTGTAGCGCTGTATCTCCGAAATATTTATCGATTCCTCTGTCTAATAATTTACGTCTTCCGCCTTCATCGTCTTCATAAATATAGATTGTGTTGTATCCATTATTTTTCAATGTTTGAGCTATAGTGGGAATTTGGGAGACAATTTTTATAGATTCTTCTGGTATATTTGCTGAATCCCAATCAGAGTACGTATTTCTATAGACTGTATATTCACGGAATATGTTCGTCCAAAAATTACGCGTGAACATCCCGTCTCGCGAAGTTAATGTTGCAGGATTGCTAATACCTGTGACTCCTGATGCCGATGATACATCTTCAAATATTATTGCATTCTCAAAAAATTTGTCTATATTTGGTGTAACATTATGTTCAGGACTTATCAGTCCCACATAATCTGCACGTAATAACTCTATATTAAGAAATAATACATTACAATCGAGACAAGATAAATCTAAACCAACAGTATCGTTTAATGTTTTGTCAGATGCATTTGTGCTGCTTGAACTACATCCGCTAAGTAATAATAATGTAACAACACAAATTATAAGTCCATAAAAATTATTTCTCATATATCCTCTTTTGAGTTATTTTTATTATATATCTTTACATGAAATCTTGTCGATAAATTTGTCAATTGAATCTGAATCAAGCCCGGCAAAATATTCAATCTTCACAATTTTATGAATTGATTCGCAATTAAGCATTCCATAAACGTGTCTGTAAGCGATTAAGTCATCCGAACATGCTCCTGCTACTTTATTACTGTTAGCATAGCCTAGGAAATACTTAAATTCTCCACCTGTAATGTTTCTCTCAAAATATTTTGGTTTATACTCTGGAGGGCACTCAATGGTTTTACTGTATTGGCCCGGGTAGTCAACTCTCTTCGGCTCAAACACAGACTTAAACATAGTCATATGATCTTCAATAAATATTCTAGCAACTTCGCTATCTTCGACGTAAAAAACAGTTACTTGAATATTTTCGCTAGGATTACTAAGACCAACATACTCGAAGTATGTTTCATCACCATTTATGTCCGCATGCGATTTAAATTCGTATCCAAACATTATTTTATTATTGTTGTTAATTGAATTGTTTTTGGATGTAACCTGATTATTATTGGAAATAGTCAATAGTCCTGTGGCTAATATAATCGCTCCGACTATCGCTATTCCTAAAAAAAGAAAAAATCTATTTCTGCTGTGTTTCAAATATTTCATAAACAACTTTTCCTTCCATGTATGATGGAATTGTTTTATTCATCGCATACAGTATTGTAGGTGCTTGATCCACCATACTTATTGGCTGGTCAATTTTGTGATTTTTCTTTACACCTTTACCAACAATAATGAATGGAGTCCATAGTCCTGTAACGTTCTCTGCAAATATTGCTTGCTTGTATCCTGTTTCTAATGGTTCTTCGAATATTTTACCATCTTCTGTAATATCTTCAGTCCAACCGTATCCAGGATTATTTGCTATAACAATGTCTCCAGATCTATCGACAGGAAGTTTCATTCTTTCTTTAACGTCTTCCCACTTTACTGCTGCTGCAAGTGGCTTGTCGCCATCCTCGT
>JANNSE010000064.1:0-19287 GCA_031402215.1 Candidatus Woesearchaeota archaeon
GAGTGGAAAGAAGAGATAATACATAAAACCACTAAACTTTTAGAAAGATTATAAGTACATGTAGTAGATAAGCTTCTTGAAGAATTACGTAAAAAACTTGACGAGAAAAGCGATGAGCAAAACAAAAAAATCGAATCGTTACGTAATGAAATTGTAACTCTAGTAATTGAGGAATTAGATAAAAGACTAAAGAGAGAAAAAAGAGCTGTTTCAGAAAAGATAGAACTTTTAAGAGATGAAATACTGGATAAAGTGTATCAACAAGCACCACAAATAATTTCATCCACAGACAACTATGATTCTGATAAAATATATCGTTCAACATCACGCAATAAACATTTAGATGAAGTAGAAGAAGATTCGGATTCAATCGTTGTCGATCAACACGTAGATTATACTAATAAAATAAATAACAACGACATTTATACAAGAACAGAAGAAGAGAACGTTGACACTAGCAATCAAGAGGACATATACGTAGAGAAGACACAATTAGTTGATGGTCAATATTCAAATGAAGATTTAAGATTAGTATACGAACAAGCAATATACAACATGTTCGAAAATCGATATACAGAAGCAGCAAAACTATTCAAAAAAATAATAGACATACAACCAACAAACAAAGCAGCAAAAATAAGACTAAGAGAATGTATGGAAAAACAACCAACTACTTCAGAAAATAAAGATCCTAAGGAAAAGACCAAAGAAATGTTATCAGAAATTGATGGATTAACAGAAGATACAGATCAAGAAATATCCACTGAAACAGATATAGACGAATCTGAAAATACGTATGAACTCGATGAAACATTAACTGAACCTATAAACAATTTTACTGAAGACATAAGAGGGATGACTTTAGATGAGGGCGATAATTCAATCATGCTAGACCAATATGGTAATAAAATAAATACGGAAACTTACAAAAACGCAGATAGCACAGTTAATCAATATACAAGCGAAGAATTAAGAGTAGTATACGAGCAAGCAATATACTACATGTCTGACAATAAATATAACGAGGCAGCAAAACTATTCAAAAAAATAATAGACATACAACCAACAAACAAAGCAGCAAAAATAAGACTTAAAGAATGTATAGAAAAACAACCAACAATATTATCAGAAACAGAAACAATCGCAGATTCCGATTTAGAATCTGTTGTTAAGCAAAAACAGATTGATACTGAAGAGAGTTCAAACACAGATAATCTTGAAAAACCGGAAGACGGTACAGAAATAACGGCCGAAACGGCGGATAAACCTAATGATTTTGTTGAAGATATAAAAAGATTACAAAGAAGAGATAGTATTAAACAAAAATATACTGATGAAGAATTACAAAAAATGTACGAAGAAGCAATATATACTATGTTTCAAAACAATTACAGTGAAGCTGCTAAAATTTTCCATCAAATTCTAAGAATTCGTCCAGAAAATAAAGCTGCACGTATAAGACTACAGGAATGTAAGGAGGCGAGTGGCAATGCCTGAAACTAGTTTTCCAACACAATTCGAAGAAATAAGGAAAGATAAAAAAGTAGAAACGTATTTAGATAAGTACAAACTAAAAATAAATGATATTCTTGTAGAAATAAATATAGTGTTGTTTGAAGATGAACCTACACCACGTTATGTTGTATCCTTAACAAATATTAGCGACGCAACAAAACTAGTATTAGAAAAAATTCGTCAAGAATTTATTTCTAAAGTAGATACTAGACCAGAAGATAAAAGCGATAATCCTGCTGAAAATAAAGATAAATTCCAAACAGAGATAACGAAGCTCATAAAAAGGTACTTCCCTTCAGCAAATGAAGAGACAACAAACATGCTTGTAAATTATATCATCCAAGAAAATCTTGGACTAGGAAAAATAGAGATACTTCTTAGAGATGTGTTTTTAGAAGAAATTGTTGTTAACAATCACAGCGAAGGCATATGGGTTTATCATAAAAAACACGGTTGGTTGGTAACTAATATTAAGTTAGTTACAGAAGCAAAAATAAGACATTACGCTACTATGATTGGCAGAGAAGTAGGTAAAGAGATAACAACTCTTAATCCATTGATGGATGCACACCTAAGTACTGGAGACAGAGTCAATGCAACACTTTCCCCGATAAGTAGCAAGGGTAACACCATAACTATAAGAAAGTTCTCAGCCGATCCTTGGACTATTACAAAATTTATCAAAGATAATACTATATCCATAGAGGCTGCAGCATTCATTTGGTTAGCTGTACAAAACGAATTATCAGTATTAGTTGCTGGAGGAACTGGATCTGGTAAAACAAGTATGTTGAACGTTATAAGTAATTTCTTCCCTCCAAATCAAAGAATAATTAGCATAGAAGATACAAGAGAATTAACTCTTCCTAAAAATTTGCATTGGGTTCCTATGGAAACTAGACTTCCAAACCCTGAGGGTAAAGGCGAAATTACAATGCTTGATTTATTAGTTAATAGTTTGAGAATGAGACCTGATAGAATACTTGTCGGAGAAATAAGAAGACAAAAAGAAGCACAGGTGGTATTGGAAGCAATGCACACAGGTCACTCAGTATATGCGACTATACACGCTAACAATTCTGATGAAGTAATAGTCAGATTGACCAATCCTCCTATCGATATTCCTAAGCCAATGATATCTTCGTTGTCAGTCATACTTGCACAATCTAGAAACAGAAGAACAGGTAAAAGAAGAACCTTACAGATTGCAGAAGTTACTCCTACAGGTGATGCGAAAATACTTATGCAGTTAAACGTTGCCGACGACATTTTGGAAAAAATTAATGATTCTGAAACCGTTCTTGAAAGATTAAAATTGTATACGGGATGGAGTTCCGATGATATAGCTAAAGATTTGGAAAAAAAGATAGAGATTTTGCAATGGCTTGTTAAAAAGAATATAGAGAATGTTGATCAGATAGGTATGGTAATGTCGAAATATTACATGGGTAGTTTGAAGATGGATTAAAATCTAATCTAAAATATTACAGATATAAAATATATTCATATTTAAAGTTATTAAAATAGAGGTGTGGAATGGAGTTTGCTCACAGTCTAGCTGCAAGGATGCCTGATTTAAAGGATAAATTGCGCAGTGCAGGTATGCATAAAAAACCATCAGAATTCGTAGACGAGTCAATAAAAAACGGTTTTATGATGGCACTTATGTTTAGTATTCTATCAATATTTATTATATTAAAAAACGAATTTCCTATAGCAATGGTTTTTGTTGTATTCATAATATCGTTCGCAATATTCTTCTCGTTAATGTTAAAGAGATTAGATGTCGCAATTAGTAAACGTGAAAAAGAAATTGATAGAGACGTATTATTTGCAGGAAGATTTCTATTGGTAAAATTAAATAGTGGAAAACCATTAATTAATGCGTTGTTTGAAGCTTCAGAAAGTTACGGTGTTGCAGGAGAATATTTCAAAGAAATAGTTGAGGATATAAAATTAGGAACGCCATTAGAAGAGGCTCTAGAAAAAGCTTACAGAACCACACCTTCTAGAAAATTCAGAAAAATTCTATTTCAAATAAATAATGCATTAAAAATTGGTGTAGATGTTAGTCAACCATTAGAAGCAATACTAGAAGAAATATCGGGAGAACAACTTGTCGAAATTCAACGTTATGGTAAGAAGTTAAACTCGATAATAATGTTCTACTTACTTGCAGCTATAGTAGTACCATCACTAGGTATAACTTTGTTTAGTATTGTTGCATCTATGCTCTCATTAACAATTGATCTACCTATCTTTTTGATGATTTTATTTTTTCTTATGATAGTTCAATTAATGTTTATAGGAATGATAAAAGGTATAAGACCAAATTTGAATATTTAGGAGGAAATATAAATGGTGTTTTTTGCTGAAGACTTTGGAAAGGCGTTTGTCTTCAAGAGTTTGAGACCTAAAATAAAGAGTTTCTTTATGAAGGCAGGCTATGATGATGTGCCTTTCGAACTGTTTGGATGGTTATTCTACGTATCACTAGCTATAACATATTTTATATACATATTATTAGTATATCCCAAAATTAGTGCAATAGTAGCTAGTAGTAGCATTGTAATATTATTATTAACATTCATCAGTTGGGTGGGTATTCAAATACTAATATTATTCACAATAATAATTTATATGTATCTTAGTCTAAACATTGCAATATACAAGAGAACAAAAGAAATAGAAGCAATTCTCCCAGATTATCTACAAGTTGTATCTTCTAATCTTAAAGGAGGATTATCATTCGAGAAAGCGTTGTGGTCGGCAATTAAACCTGAATTCGGAGTAATTGCTAAAGAAGTCACAATGGTATATAAGAAAGTTATGACAGGCAACGATCTTACTGACGCTTTGAATGAATTCACAGAAAAATACGATTCCCCAATCTTACGTAGATCTTTTGATTTAATCATAGGAGAAGTTGAGAGTGGTGGAAGAATAGCAAATATAGTTGATAGAGTAATCGAAAATATAAGAAAGACAAAAGCGTTAAAAGAAGAAATGAGTGCTTCAACATTAACATATATGATATTTATAGGGGCAATTGTTATAATAATCGCTCCAGGATTATTTGCACTATCATATTATTTACTTCATGTAATGATCGGTTTTAGCTCGCAACTATCAAATCTTAACAGTCCAAACATGCCTGTAAGTTTTTCTGCAGATAGCGTAAAACCTGAAGATTTCAAAACATTCTCCATGATGGCAATTCTTATGATTTCGTTTTTTTCTTCCTTAATAATGTCGCTCATAGAGAAAGGAGATATTAAAGGCGGTATAAAATACATTCCAGCATTTATGGTATCATCATTAATATTTTATTATATTTTTATAGCATTATTTGGATACTTCTTTGGAGGTATCACCCCCACAGGAGCGGGAATAAGTTAGATATAGAGCGTAAAGCTTACGAGTATAATAATCGTACAAAGTATAAACAAACTTTATAAAAACATAATCTAAGAAATAACAAGGAAAGAAGGTGCACAATGAACAAAACGTCATTCAAGGGTAAGAGAGGACAAGCAGCAATAGAATTCCTAGTAACATACGGTTGGGCAATAATGGCGGCAATGCTTGTTATAGGTGCATTGACATATTTCGGAATAACTAATCCTGCTACAAGTTTACCTGACAAATGCGTATTCTCCAACGCCTTTGAATGTGAAGATTTTATAATAAACGGTACAGTTATGAAATTAAAATTAATTAACACAGCAGGACAATCAGTGTTCGGGACTGGAGCCACAGGTACAATAAATGCTTCATTCACAGATAGTGGTGGAGGTACTTGTATTGTTATTGGAACTCCTCTCTCTCTCGATCCTGAGGCAATATTAGAAATAACTTGTACAAATCCGCCAGGATATCCATTCACATCTAGAGAGAAAGCCAAAGTCAAATTAACGATAACGTACGCTAAAAATTATGGCGGATTCAGTCAAGTATCATTAGGCGAGATATATTCTACAGCTCAAGATGGAGCAATCTAAAAAAATGAAAATAAAAAAAACGAAAAGTAGAGGACAAGCAGCTCTAGAATTCATGATGACGTATGGATGGGCAATGTTGCTCCTAACTGCACTTGTTGCAGGATTAGTTTACGTAATGCCTCATCCAAAAACAGTGATAGCGAATAAATGCTTATTTGGCTCTAGTATACCTTGTTTAGGGTCACAATTATCGGAAAATAATTTAACCATCGTATTACGTAACGGATTAGGTCAGAGCATATACAACGTAAGTGCAAATATGACTATGCCTCTAGATGAAGCTTGCACTGTAAGTAATACAACAATACGTGCCGAAGAAAGATTAGTAATAACATGTAATGATAATAACATGACCGATGATAGCAGAATAAGAGTAGAATTAAGATATAAAAAGACCAGAGACGGTTATGATCAGATAATAATTGGAGAGTTATATGCGAAATATACTAAATAGTAAACAAAGAAATACTATGAAAAAATATAAGAGAGGACAAGCAGCAATAGAGTTTTTGCTAACATACGGGTGGGCAATACTTGGAGCCATGATAGCTATAGGTGCCTTATCTTATTTCGGAATATTCAACACTCAAAGATATGTTAATGATGTGTGCTATTTTGGAGATCAAATAACATGCGAGGATTACATAATATACAACGATGGTACAATCGGTTTAGTACTTAGAAATAATTTTGGTGTAGACATAGATATAAACACCAGCACATTTAAATCAGATTATGGTACAGCAATATGTAATGAAACTAGAATAACACCTTATGTAAATATTCTACCTGGAGACACATTCAACATTAGCTGTAATATAACAGCAAACGGAATCACAGTTCCTACTAACGGTAAACTAAAGTATAAAGCGATAATAACATTCAAAAGAAGTGCTTCAAATAATCCGCACAATCAAACTGGCGATGTAATCGCGACCGTACAAGAGAAACCATAAACAGAAAACGCTTGTAGACAAGCACAAAATATCAACCATAATATTTATAAATAATTGAAGTTTACCATACAATAACGAAATCGTTCTAAGAATGTGATAATACAATGATGCTAACGATAAGACAGGCAAAGGTAAAATATAGTTAAGTTGGGTGATTGGATGGAACAAGTTAAAACAGGAACAACGACATTAGGATTAATATGTAAAGACGGAGTAGTCTTAGCTGCAGATAATCGTGCAACCGCTGGACACTTTATCGCACGTAAAGACATGGAAAAAGTAGTTCTAATAAATGATAATATTGCTGTTACAACTGCCGGTTCCGTTAGTGATATTCAAATGTTTGTCAAATTATTCCGTGCAGAGCTTAAGCTTAAATCTATGAAAACTGGAAGAACAGTAACTGTCAAAGAGGCAGCAAATTTTGCGGCAAGAATATGCTACGAAAACGCTAGACAATACTTCCCAAGCATGGCGCACTTATTGGTCGGAGGATTCGACAATAATGGTTCCAAACTTTATGAAGTTGATATTGATGGATGTATGCTTGATGTAAAAGATTATGTAAGCACAGGATCTGGTAGCATATTGGTTTACGGATTACTTGAAAACATGTATAAAGATACAATCACAGTCAAAGAAGGGGAAGAGTTAGCAGTTAAGTCTATCAGTGCAGCAATGCAACGTGATTCTGGATCTGGAAATGGTCTAATGGTTATGACCATAACTAAAGAAGGTATTCGTAAAAGTGTACAAAAGAAAGTTTCTGGAAATTTTATGTAAAATAGTTGGAGCAAATTTAGAATAAATCTACAACCATATTTTTGTTTTATAACAAAGATTTAGTTTATGATAATAAGGTGAATAACACATGGCTAATAGCGAGATAGTTAAAGAAATTTTAAAAGCAATACCTGAAGGTAAGATAAGTGACGTGAACTTTGAAGGCGCAAATATAGTGCTTTATACTAAAAAGAAAGATTTCTATTTAGACAATGGCGGAATAATCAAAGGCATTGTTGATGTAATTAAGAAACGTATAGAACTAAGACCTGATCCTAGTATATGTTTAGAAGTAGAAAAAGCTGAGAAGGCTATTAGAAAGATAATTCCAGAAGAGGCTAAGCTTGGGGGAATAATATTTGATGCTCAAAGATCCATAGCATACATTGAATGTGAAAAACCTGGTGTAGCAATAGGTAAAGATGGTGAAGTACTTCAGGAGATTAAGAAAAAAACATTCTGGGTTCCTGTTATTAGAAGAACTCCTGCAATAAAATCACAATTAATAGAAAATATTAGAGAAGTTCTATATCAAAATAACGATTATCGTAGAAAATTCTTACACAAGACTGGTGAAAGAATATACAATGGCTGGTTAAGGAGACAAAAGAAAGAAGAATGGGTTAGACTGACTTACCTTGGAAGCGGTAGAGAAGTTGGAAGATCATGTATTTTATTGCAAACTCCTGAATCTAGAATTTTACTTGATTGTGGTATGAATATGGGTGCTGATACTCCAGAAACAATGTATCCGTACATGGAAGCTCCAGAATTTAACATTTCACAATTAGATGCAGTTATAATCTCGCACTCACATCTTGATCATAGTGCACTCGTACCATATTTATTCAAATTTGGCTACAGAGGCCCCGTATACTGTACTTCTCCAACAAGAGATGTTATGGCATTGCTACAACTTGATTTTGTTAAGATTCAACGTGAAGATGGCAAGGAACCAATCTATAACAGTGATGATGTCAGAGAGATGGTTAAACACACAATCACTCTAGAATATGATGAAGTTGCCGATATAACTCCAGATGTAAGAATCACACTATATAATGCGGGTCACATCTTAGGAAGCGCTATGGTGCACTTGCACATTGGTAACGGTTTACATAACTTACTATATGGTGCTGATATTAAATATGCTAGAACTTCTATGTTGAGTCCTGCAATAACACAATTCCCAAGACTAGAAACTTTAATGCTTGAATCAACATATGGTGGTAAAGAAAACATTCTACCTCCAGCTTTAGAAGCGGATGAGATGCTTGGCCAAAGTATTGGTGAAACTATTAAACGTGGTGGTAAAGTCTTAATCCCTGTATTAGGTTCTGGTAGAGCTCAGGAGATTATTGTATTACTTGAAAGACTTGCTAGAGAAAAGAAGATTCCAGATGTTCCAATTTATATTGATGGTATGATTTGGGATATCACTGCAATTCATACAGCATATCCAGAATACTTGAATAATGAAGTTAGACAACAAATATTTGCTAAGGATAACAATCCGTTCTTAATGGAAAATTTGAAAAGAGTGGCTTCTGGTAAAGAAAGAACACAAATCATTGAAGAATCAGGCGCATGTGTTATACTAGCAACTTCAGGAATGTTAGTTGGCGGTCCTAGTGTACAATACTTTAAGGCTTTAGCCGATAATCCTAAGAATTGTTTAGTATTCTCGTCGTATCAGGCTGAAGGTTCACTTGGTGCTAGAGTTCAACGTGGAGAACGTGAATTTATCTTCAAGAACGGTCAAAAGAATGAAGTTGTTAAGGTTAACATGGAGATCTTTAAGCTTGAAATCTCAGGCCATAGTGATAGAAAAGAATTGATGAACTTTGTAGCTAGATGTAATCCTAGACCTAAGAAAATTATTGTAAATCATGGTGAAAATTCTAGATGTCTAAACCTGGCAAGCAGTATCCATAATCAATTCAAGATTGAGACTGTTGCTCCTAGAAACTTGGATGCTATAAGGATTAGATAAATCCCAAAATATAGGATAGTTCTTTTTATTTCTTATTTGATACTACTGAGTTAATAGTAACATTTATATAGTGATTTTTATAAAACAATATCATGGCAACTGAGTTAGGTAAAGCATTTAATATTCTAGACGCACCTTTAATGATTAGATACAAAGGTGTATTCGATTATGATGGAATGTACAAAATGATGCATTCTTGGTTAATAAGTAAAAGATTTTTGTTTAATGAAACCAAATATAAGGATAAAGTTGCCACGCCTTTTGGTAATGAAGTAGAGATAAAGTGGGAAGCTGAAAAAAAGGTTACAGAATTTATCAAGGAATATATTGTAATTGAGTTTCACTTATGGGATTTCTCAGAGGTAGAAATCATAAAAGACGGTAAGAAAATTAAGCAGGCTAAGACAAGAATGGAAATTAAATTTTTTGCAAAGATGGAATTAGATTACTCTCAAAAGTTTGCTAAGGGCGGAAACTTTGCTCAAAAGTTAGGAAAGTTTTATGTAGAAAATATCATATATTGGGATTGGCGTATTAAGTATGCAAATGCATTGGAATACTCTCTTTACGATCTACATACAAAAGTGAAAAAGTATTTAAACATGGATAGCGGCAGTAATGCATATTGAGGCTGTTTAATGTATAAAACGCATAAATAGGTGAGCTATGGCTGAAGTTAGAACATTAATTGATGGTAAATCGCTTTCATATGAGGGAGTATTTAACATCAAGGAATTATACAAAATTATTGATTCTTGGTTTAGAGATAGAGGTTACGATAAACAGGAAATAAAAAATTGGGAAGATGTTAGTGAGAATGAAAAACAAATTGTTCTGGAAATAATTCCTTATAAAAAAGTCTCAGATTATGCTAGAATCGATATAAGATTATTCATGATTTTTTCTAAATTAAGCGAGATGGATGTAGAGAAAGAAGGTATAAAATATAAGATGAATAGAGGCAGAGCAGAGTTCTATTTCGATGCGTATGTTGTTACAGACTACGAAAATAAATGGGAAACTAGACCAACATTCTTTTTTATAAAAAATGTTTTTGATAAATTTATTTATAGAGTATATACTTCAAATTACGACGGCGAAGCAATAAGAGATTGTACTGAAATAGAGAATGAAATAAGAAGCTTCCTGAATATGAATAGATTCTAGAGAAGATATTCTACGGTTTTTATAAATCAGATAATTTCTTACCTAATAATCCTATCAAATCATCGACATTATCCATTTCGTTGATTTCCTTAGCAGTTATAAGAACTGTAATTTTATCTCCTGTCTTTATTAGTATAGAAGGTAATTCTAAATATGCAAACTCCGGATGTGCTTTCTTGAATTCTTTTTTATGAAAAAATACTTCATGATATGATAATCTTCCTAGAAAATTTCTCCATTCGCGTTTCATAAATATTCTTCCGTACGTTAATTTGTAAAGTTTACACTTATTATTTTTTGGAGAAAATAATTTATGAAATCTAGCTTTTATCTTAGAATCTGAATTGTGGACAAAGATTAAGACTTTCATAATAGTGTAAAAGTTTGATGAGTTTATATATCTTTTGACAACCTTTAAAAATCATCCATAATTCTTCCTACATAGCGATTATATGCCGCGGTGGCACAATCTGGTACTGCGCAGGACTGGAAATCCTGTTCCGCAAGGTTTCCCGGTTCAAATCCGGGCCGCGGCGTGAATTTTTAATGAAGTTTAATATCTATATGATAATTATTGACATAAAATGAGAACCACAAAAAAATCCGGATTAAATCGTGCAGCAGATAAACTAGGATGGAACAAAATATTTCACGAAGTACATAACGATGATTATCTTAATCCTAGTCTAGAATATGTTGCTTCTCCTGCAGAAGCTACACTTGCGTGCCACGGCGTAATAGGTAGAGAAGGAGATATAATTTCTAAACATAAGAAAATTGTTCCTCTAGAAAAAATGATTGGCGATTATGCTACAAAATTTCACGGGGGGATATATTTTAATATGTACTTGTCTCCCGGAAACAAACATTATTTCAGAATGCCATACGATGGGACTGTAGAATATATACAATTAAACAACGGCAAAGCTAAACATTTTTGGGAAGTGATAATGATAGGATTAGACAATTTGTTTGGAAACACAAAGATGTTCGTAAAGGCAATTGACCAAAATGCAACAATAGGTATGGTCGTAAGATCTAATCACTTTTCGTATGCGATGATTGCTGTGGGGAGTCTAAATGTTAATAATATAACAATACTGTGTGATGAAGGAAAGAAATATAGAAAAGGACATCGTGCAGGATACTTTTCCGTAGGATCGACTATATTATTATGCTTTGATAAAAACTTTAGAAAAAATATTGATAAGAACGCACAATTATTCGAAGATGGAATAAAAAAAGACGTTGGTGAGGATATAATCAAGATAAAAGGAATATATGAGAAATAGGTAGGATAACCATACATCCAAAACATTTTTAAAGGAATTATTATTCCCTATATCTATACCCGTTAGGCACTCAGTCAATTTCTATTGACGACTGTCTGTTGACTACATTCGTAGGAGGGCAACAAATGAACAAGAATGAAGCTTTAGAAGTAATTAAGAATTTACGTAAGGATCATCAAAAGAAGAAATTCGTGCAGATGGTAGACTTAGTCATAAATCTACAAGATTTAGACTTCAAGAAACCAGAGCATCAGATTGATTTCTACATAACATTACCACACGCAACAGGTAAGAAGAAAAAAATAGCAGCATTAGTCGACGTAGATATGTTTGATGATGCAAAGAACGTTTGTGATACAGTTATTCCATTGTATCAATTCGAAGAATTCTCTAAGGATAAAAAGAAAATCAAAAAACTAGCTAAGGGTAACGATTTCTTTATTGCACAATCAACTATAATGACTAAGATTGCAGCAACATTCGGTAGAGTTTTAGGTCCAAAAAATAAAATGCCTAATCCAAAAGCAGGATGTGTTGTGTTACCAAAAACAAACTTAAAACCATTGTATGATAAATTGCAAAAGACTGTAAGAGTTTTAGCAAGAACTAAACCATTAGTTCAGATAGCTATTGGTCGTGAAGATATGTCAGATGAACAATTAGCTGATAATTTACTAACAGTATATGATCAGTTAATACATCATTTACCAAAAGAAAGAAACAACTTGAAGAATATCTTCATCAAGACGACAATGAGCCCTGCTAAGAAGGTGGAGGTATAAAATGACAGCTAAAGACTCCACTCATAAAGAAGCAAAGAAGGGAAGAGCACACGTTTCTCCTGCTAAACAAAAAGCAGTTCAAGAAATAAAAGCTTTAATAGATCATTATCCAGTTGTTGCTATAATCAATTTAGAAAATCTTCCAACTAAACAAATGCAGAAGATGAAAACTAAGTTAAGAAAAGACTTAGAGATTAAAGTAACAAAGAAGAGCATCATAGAGCATGCATTGGATCTTTCTAATAAAAAAGATATAACAAAATTAAAGGAACACCTTATTGGTACTCCAGCATTATTGTTGTCTAAAGAAAATCCATTCAAGATTTACAAATTGTTAAAACAAAGTAAGAGTGCAGCAGCTATCAAGGCTGGACAAGTAACTCCTAAAGATTTAATGATTCCAGCAGGCCCTACACCTTTCGCTCCAGGCCCAATAATTGGAGAACTTGGTATGTTAAAGATTAAAGCAGGAATAGAAGCTGGAAAAGTCGTAATTAAGGACGATGCACATGTTGCTAGAAAAGGCGATGTTGTTAATGATAAATTAGCATCATTATTATTGAGACTAGGAATTGAACCTATGGAAATTGGTTTGAATCTAGTAGCAGCTTATGAAAATGGCGATATATTAACAAGCGAAGTCTTAGATATCGATGATAAGGTATTCTTACAAAAGATACAGACAGCAGCTGCAGAAGCAATGAATCTAGCAGTAGAAGTTGCATATGCATCAAATGACACAATCATATTACTGGTACAGAAAGCATTCAGAAACAGTAAAGCAGTAGCATTAGAAGGAAACGTATTAGCTGACGCAGTGGTCGAACAGATACTCGCAAAAGCAGATGCGCAAGCAAACGCTGTGTCTGAAATAGTAAACAAACAGTAAATGAGTAGCAGTAAAACTGCAGATTAAATAAAAATAAAGAAGATAAAAACAATAAAGTTCATGTTTTAGGAGGTCTAAAATGGAATACGTATATGCCGCAATGCTTTTACACAAAGCAGGACACAAAGTAGATGAAGCACATGTTAAGAAAGTATTAGAAGCAGCAGGCGTAAAAGTCGACGATGGTCGAGTAAAGGCACTAGTTGCAGCACTAGATGGTGTAAATATAGACGAAGCAATCAAGAATGCAGCAGTCATGGCAGCACCAGTAGCAGCAGCTCCAGCAGCAGAAGGCCACAAGCCAGCTAAGAAGGAAGAGCACAAAGAAGAAAAGCAAGCAGAAGAGCAATCAGCAGCAGGCTTAAGTGCATTATTCGGATAAATAGTTGTAATTTTTTTATAATTTTACAATAAATTTGTTAAAATAATCCGAAACTTTTTATTTTATTACGTCTTTTTAATACAATCTGTTAATATTTGGTGAATAGTACAAAATGTTGGAACAAGTAGAAATTGATAAATTACTAACAGAGTTGAATAATGTTAGGTCTGAAGTTAGAGACTTAAGAAATAAATTCAACAATCTCGACAGAAAAAAGGAAGAACTGTATAGAGAGAAGAGAAAAGTTAGTTCTGACATTCATTCTAGAATAAGAGTTGCTAAGGATTCTAAAGATAAAAGAAACAATTTAACTGAAACTGTTAAGACGACAAAACATTCTAAAGAAGAGTTAGAAGCTAAATTAAAATCATTAGAGACTGAAGTAAATTCTTTAAAAGAAGAAAAACAAAAAGCTCTATCAAAAATCGGCGTTGCTGATCCTATGATGTTAAAGAAAGACATTAAGAAATTAGAGTTCAAGATAGAGACTGAAGGAGTAACTTTTGAAAAAGAAAAAGAGTTAATGAAAGTCTTATCAAAGATGAAAAAACAATTCGAAAGCAGCAAGGTTGTCGGAGATATAGAACATAAATTAAGTTCAAAAATTAGAGAATTAAGAGAGATAAGAGAAATGATGGACATGACTAAGAAGATTGTCCAAGTCTCAGCAAAAGAATCACAAAAACATCACGTTGAATTAATCGAATCATCTAAAGAAATTGACGAATTAAAGAAAAAAGAAGATACATTCGAATCAGAAGCATCAAAATACAAAGCAGAATTATCTTCATTAAATGAAGAATTGAATGCAAAAATGAATAGAATGGATGAGTTACGTAAAGTTCTAGGCGAAAATAATGTTAAATTACGTGAAGACGTTGAGAAGAGTAATCATGAAATATTGAAACAAAAAGACAATGCAGTCCAGGAAAAGATTAAGACTGGAAAGAAATTAACTACTGAAGATCTTCTAATATTACAGAGAACAATGAAGAACTAAATGTTCTTGAAGTGTTTTTCACTAATTTTATAAATTCTAATACCTTAACTAAGTTGTGAGTGAATTATGGTTTTATACTTTATAGGATTAGGATTATGTGACGAGAAAGACATCACATTAAAAGGATTAGAAGCAATTCATAAGTGTGATTACGTTTATTTAGAGAAGTATACTTCTATTCTTCAGTGTTCTATTGATACTTTAGAAACGTTGTATCATAAAAAGATAATTCTAGCTGATAGAGAAATGGTTGAAAAGAAAGCAGATATAATGTTAACTCAAGCATTGACCCATAATGTTGCATTCTTAGTCGTCGGAGATATATTTGGTGCAACAACACACACTGATTTAATGCTTCGAGCAAAAGAAAAGAGTGTTGAATGCGAATATATTCATAACGTATCTATATTAAACGCTGTTGGAATTGTTGGACTTGAATTATATAAATATGGAAAAGTAACAAGTGTTCCTTTTAGTACTGAAAGTTTCATGCCAGAAACTCCGTATGATGTAATCAAAATGAATCGTAAAGAAGGATTACACGCGTTAGTATTATTGGACTTAAGACCGGATGAACACAGATATATGACCATAAATCAAGCAATAAACTATTTGTTGCACATAGAACAAAATCGTAAAGAAAACGTATTTACTGAAGACACAATATGTATTGGATGTGCACGTATAGGATGTAAAGATTTCAAAATAAAAGTTGGAAAAGCAAAAGACTTAATGCATGAAGATTTTGGAAAACCATTGCATTGTCTAATTATTCCAGGAACTATGCATTTTATGGAAGAAGATGCGTTGAAACAGTGGGAATAAGAAATATTGAAAAAATTCTAAGACTTTCCTCAATAATAGTAACCTATTTAAATACCTATTATTCTAATCATACTATGTTGAAAAGAGGTTTGGATATACGTTCTAGAAGGCACTTTGGACGTAAAGGTATTTCTCCACTTATTGCAACAGTTTTACTTATTGCTTTCGCTGTTTCTATTGGAACTATGATTATGAATTGGGGTAAAGATGCCGTCGCTGTCGGTGATTGTACTGAAACAAAACTTGAAGTTCAAATGTTTAGCGAAAAACCAGTATTTTGTTACGATACTCTTAATAATAAAGTTAATGTAATGATTAAAAATACTGGAAGTACTGATGTTGACAGAATGAAAATGCGAGTCATTTTGCCTGATTTTACTACAGAAGATAAAGATTTATCAGATAGTAAAATAAAATCTGGAGACATAAAAACGAAGAACATAGATTATGTACACAGTGGTAAGTTCCGTGTAGAGATAATTCCAATCATTAGCGTCGGTGGTAAAGAGAGAGTTTGTTCTGAGAAGTATGTATACATTGATGATATTGGTGCATGTAATTAGATTGCTATCCTGATAATATATTCTACTTCTCTAATTAAATCGCGATAATTCTGAATAAATTTATAAAAACCTCAAACATCTTACGAGTATGGAATTAAAACTTAGTATTAATAAGACTGTGGAACAGAATGCAGAGAAGTATTTTGAACAGGCTAAGAAATACAAAAAAAAGATTCCGGGCATAAAAAAGACTATTGATATGTATAAAGCTAAACTCGAAAAAGCAGAGGAGCAAGTACAATCTCAACAACTAGTTGCAAGAGAACCAAAAGTAAAGAAAGAATGGTTTGAGAAGTTTAGATGGTTTATATCATCAGATGATTTCCTTGTCATAGGTGGAAGAGATGCTACAACAAACGAAATAATTGTAAAAAAATATATTGATAAGGACGACATAGTCTTTCATACTGAACTTCCTGGAAGTCCTTTCGTTGTAATAAAAAATTCTGAAAATAAAGAGATTCCGAAACAAACAATAACTGAATCTGCTGAATTTTGCGCATCATTCAGTAAGTCATGGAAAGCATCTAGAACTACTGCAGAAGTATTTTATGTTAATCCTGATCAAGTTAGTAAGAATGCTCCTTCAGGTATGGCCGCATTAGCTAAAGGATCTTTCATGATTAATGGTAAAAGAAATTTCATTAATGCAACATTGAATCTTGCCGTATGCAATATCGGTAGAATAATGACTGGACCCGTATCCGCCATAAAAAAGCAGTGTGAAGATAAAGAGTTAAAATATGTGGAAGTAATACAAGGTCAAGATAAATTGAGTGATGTTGGTAAGAAAATAAACAAAATCATAGGCGGAGATTTAGACGAGATAGTTCGTAATCTGCCACCAGAATGTACTGTTAAAAAAACAAAATAAGGAGGACAAAAAGATTAGTTTGAGTGCTAAAATTCTGACGAATTTTACACTCACTCACAAAGAAATGAAAGTTTCTTGTGCACAAGAATGCAAAGCATTCTTTGTGTTTACTAAATTTTTTTGTAAAAAATTTAAATGGACACTAAACTAAAAGAAATGCGTCAAGAATCTAAAAATATGACTCCTAACATGATTATTGGAAAAAATGGATTTACAGACAATGTTATAATAAAAATTAAACAAGACTTAGCCAAACATAAAATGGTAAAATTAAAGATTCTTCAATCATATATCTCGGATAAGGACAAGAACGAAGTATTTGATGACATTGCTGAGAAGACAAATGCCAAAGTAGTAGATAAAATAGGATTTACATTAACTTTAACCAGAAAATAATAAAGACAGCATCAGACCTAAAAACCGCTCCTCTGCGAGCGTAAGGTTTATAAATATGTGTTTCTAGGATGTATAATTATGTAGACCGAGGTCTATTCCAAGACTTTATAAGGAAAAAGAGGAGTTTATGGGTGAAGAAAAGAAAGAAAAAAAGGGTATCGAAGCTGCTGGTGAAGCCTTCGAGTGGGTCGAAGAAGTATTCGAAGACTTCAAAGACGTATACGTAAAAACTGACTACCCTGAACCTCATAAAAAGTTCCGCGTAGTATACGAATCATTCTCATTATCTATGGAAGAAACATATTTCTGGATACTTGGAGCCTTACAATATGACCAAGCTTTTCCTAAAGTTGAAAAAATCACAGACATATTCTCTAGTGCAGAAAACAGTTCGATATTTGGTCAAGCATCACAAAGATTAGGAATACAACAAGATAGAATAGCAAGTACGCTCGCAACCGTCGGTAAAATGGTTAAAGATTTATTTGCAATTGTTAGAGAATTAAGAATAATTGATGAAAGATGCGCAGCATATGACGCTTGGACTAAAGATAAAAGTAAAAGTGCTGATGTAACATTAAAACAATTGTATATCGATTTTGTAGAGAGTCAAGGAGGACAAACTAAACCTTCTTCAGTATATGGTCTTGCACAAAATCTTGGTTATACGACGTTGCCTGATTTCTATTTCAACACGCGAGTATTTAACATTGAAGATATCGATAATATAGTTAACGCTTTGCCAACAAACGAGAATCTTAAAAACGTATTAAGAAGAAAACTTTTCGAGTTTATAACATGGAAAAAAGAGACTGAAAAAGAGATGAGAAACAGACGTACATTCACATTACATTACTTAAGACAACAGTGGGCAATAATTAAAATGTATATGGGTTGGCTAAAACCTTATTTAAGAAATGTTAAAAGATTAAGTATGAACGAGCAACAAGTGCTTGGACCAGAAATAATTTCTGCGTTCGAAACTGCAACATTAGAAATAGAAATCTTAGCGTATGATCCGGAGAAGGCTGCAAAAGGAGACAGTCCGTGCGTTCTAGTGAATTTCAAATATTATGTTAAACCGTCATTAAGTTTCCAACAGCCAGAAAGTTATCAAAGAGGACCTATACACGTCGGTAAAGTCGACATAACAATGAGAAGTTATGGTTGGTCTGATAAGGAAATTAAAGCATACAAAGACTATCGAGATAAACAAGAAATGGATTTATTAAGTGTAATAGATGCCTCTTTAAAATCTGCAATGGATGCCTTACAAGAAGATTTAGAAAAATATCTTGCAGAAGCAGGAGAAAAAGAATTCCAAGATAAACTTAAAGAAAAAGAAGAGGAGAAAGAAGATAAACGCACGGCAATACAAAAATTCCTTGGTATGAGAGAAGTTAATGAAAAAGAAGATGGTGGAAGCGTTATCGAGCCATTCAAGGCAGTATTCATGGGCACAGGAGAAATAATCGGAGCATTCTTCCCATCTACTGTGGTAGCAAAAAAAGCTGCTCCTCCAAAAAAAGGAGATAATGCTAAGAAAGCTTCAACAGATATGTATAGAGTGTGGGCAAATTATAAGAAGAGTCATCAATTATTAACTTGGTAAAATAAACAAGATAAAAATAAAAACAACTTAAAATGGTTAAAACTGCTAACGATATTCTGGATATTAATCCTCTAGAAAGGATGAGTAAACTTGACGATATTAGTAAAGAAAAAAGAGGAAGCATTGCTGCTAAAAAGAAAGAATTAGAAGAGTTTGAAAAAGATACAAGAAGAGATATTGAAGAGATTGATCAAAAGAAACGTAAAGAATTAGAAGATCTTGATAAAAGAAAACAAAAAGATTTGGAAGAATTGGAC
>JANNSE010000065.1:0-14958 GCA_031402215.1 Candidatus Woesearchaeota archaeon
TATTACTTTAACGCAACAACATACGACCTAGCAGGAAGAACAAACAGCACAGAAACAAGAAACATAACAATAGACACACTTTTACCAAATTTAACATTCAGTGCTCCTTCGGATAGTGGAAATAGTAATAGACAATATATCTTGATTAATGTTACAGCAAATAAACAAAATATAATAAATATAACTATAGATTTGTATAACTCCAGTAATGTAAGTATTAATAGTACAACGTTTACTAATTATACTGCATTCATCAACATAACAAACCTTACAGATGATACATATTATTATAACGCAACAGTATATGATACATTGAATAGAGTAGGATATTCTATCACACAAAATGTAACCATAAACACAAATTTCCCAGAGATAACGCTTGTAGATCCTACGGACACAACTCCTTTCTTGAATCGAGATTATATCTTGATAAATACATCCGTCACAGGAGCCAATATAACGAACGTAACTATAGAATTATATAATTCCACACTTTCGTTGATAAATTCTACAAATGATAATGAAAGCGGAATAGTATATAATTTCAGTAATCTTACTGAAGGAACATATTATTTCAATGTAAGTGTAATAAATCTATTAAACTATACCGATACTACGGAAACAGTGAATATAACTATAGATTTCACAAATCCTACAATAATAATTGAGAATGATACTGATAATGGAACCGTAGTAGATAGAGATTACATAATAATTAATGTTAGCGCTACAGATACAAACTTAAATAACATAACAATAAAAATATATGATAGTAATAATGTGTCAATATATAACACTACAACTACTAGCAATAATATAACACTAAACTATACTGTACCGGCAGATGGAATATATTACTTTAATGCCACTACGTTAGATAAAGCTGGAAATTATAACTACACAGAAACAAGAAACATAACAATAGATTTCACAAATCCTACATTAAGTTTCGTTTCACCAACTGAGAATAGCACGCTCATAATAACAAATTACATCTTAGTAAACTTAAGCGCATATGATATGTTCTTAAATAATATCACAGTATATCTTTATGATATAAATTACACATTATTAAATTCGAGCACTACTTCCAGCAGTAACCTGTTTGTAAACTTCACAAATCTTAGCGATGGAACATATTATATAAATGCTACAGCCTACGATAATTCCAATCATTCTAACATTACAACTACGTTAAATATATCAACAGACACAGTCATCCCTTATATCATATTCAATTATCCTACTAGTAGCGGAGTAACAATAAACATCACAAGTATCACAATTAATATTACGGCCAATGATACAAATATGGTTAATAACACCATTTACATATACTATTCTAATGGAACAGTATTAAATTCCACAACAAGCAATACAACCGAGAACGTTGTAAGCATTACTAACTTAAGCGATGGAACGTATGATTATAACGTTACAGCATATGATTCTTTCGGCAACTATAATTCTACAAATACTAGAAGCATAATCATAGACACATCAGTACCGGTAGTCACACCACCAAGTAGTGGTGGAGGCGGTTCAGGTGGCGGTGGAGGAACAGGAGGAGGAGTAATAGCATTGCAAAATGAAACTACCATCAACCAGACAATATATAGTCAGTATTGGCCTAACATCATAAATGGTAGTCGTACAATAAACATAGATAAAACCGGAATGCCACTCATGCAAATAATAATAACAACAAATAATAATTCAAATGTGGCAAACACGATGAATATTATTGCTCAATCTATAAATCCATACCAAGGCAGAACTAATCTAAATGCGACAATTTACACATTCATTGTATTCGACACTAGTCTAGAGAGTAAATACGTAAACAATCTTACATTCAGATTCAAAGTACAGAAAAAATGGCTTACTCAAAATAATTTAACAGCTGACAATGTGACAATTTACAACTATAACAATAATACTTGGAGCGGCACTAACGTATCTAAATATTCTGAAGATACAGGATACGTTTATTACGTCAGTAGTAGTCCAATATTATCAAACATGGCAATTGGGGGTCCATTAGTACCAACTACAGAACTTATTAAAGAGAATATAACATCAGTGGTTGAAAATAATAATACAGAACTAATCCCTATGGAGACTGTACAATTGAGTACACCGCAAAAAGGATTCTTTGGTAAAGTATGGAGTAGTATTGTAAGCGCAAAAGATAAGATAGTAGCTAGAATTATGGCATCCAAAGAAGCACAACAATTAATTGTTGTCACAATATCTAGTATATTGACATTAATACTTGGAGTAGTCACAGGAATATTAGTATATAAAAATGCAATCAAACCAAGAAGAATGCGTAGAATGTATAATCGCCAAATAATTGGTAGTAGAATAATGCCCTATAAAGAGGAACCTCCAATTCAGCAAAGTCAAGAACCAATTGTAATTCCTCAAGTGAAGACCAAGCCTAGTAACATGCCTCCAAAAATTGTTGTTGCTCCAGATCCAGAATTTAATGTAAGAAAGATTAGTGAATTATTAATGCAATGTGAATATGCTATGGGTAATGGAAAAATAGCAGATGCAAAAGACTATTATGCTCAGGCAAAAGCATTATATTTCAATAGTAATCTAGATTACGAACACAAAGCAAAAGTCTATGACAAGATTATATCATTGCATGGTAAATTGAACACAAAATAAGATGAGTAAATAAAAGACTTTCTTTAAATCAACTTTTTAAACCGATATAAATTCTAACAATCATGGTCGAACCTAAGCAAGTTAACGAATTTACGTGGACTATAGAGAAACATGGAAAGATGAATGTTCCAGGAGTCATATATAGTTCTGAAAAGTTGATGGAAAAAGTTCGTAGTGATAGAACATTCCAACAAGTAATGAACGTTGCATGCTTAAAAGGAATTGTAAAACATTCAATAGCAATGCCTGACTGCCACGAAGGATATGGATTTCCAATAGGCGGTGTAGCAGCATTTGATATGGATGAAGGAATAATCAGTCCAGGCGGAATAGGATACGATATTAATTGTTCAGTAAGACTTCTAAGAACCGATTACAATGCTGATGAAATACTAAAACATAGAACAGCATTATTAGGAGAATTATTCAAAAATGTTCCTGTAGGAACTGGAAGAAAAGGCATCATACAATTTAGTAAAGAACAAATTCTAGACACAATGAGTAAAGGCGCTAAATACATGATAGAACAAGGTTACGGCAAACATTCAGACGTTGAAAGAACAGAAGAGAATGGATGCCTAGATGCAGATCCTACATTAATATCAGATAAAGCATTACTTAGAGGAATACCTCAACTAGGTACTTTGGGCTCGGGAAATCATTTTTTAGAATTACAGAAAGTAGATAAAATATTTGATGATAAAATAGCAAAAGCATTCGGAATAAATCATGTAGGTCAAGTTGTTGTAATGATACATTGTGGTTCAAGAGGATTAGGACATCAAGTTGCTTCTGATTATATTATGAAAATGGAACAAGCGTATGGCTTTGCAGATTTGCCAGATAGAGAATTAATCAATGCCCCAATAAATTCTGATTTAGGAAGAGAATACTTAAAATCAATGGGTGCAGCAGCAAATTTTGCATTTAGTAATAAACAACTAATAACATACCATGTTAGAAATGCATTCGAAAAATTATATGGTAATCAAGATAATATGGATGTAGTTTACGATGTCTGTCATAACATTGGAAAGTTTGAAAAACATAATGTTGATGGAGAAAAAAGAGAACTCTGTGTACATCGTAAGGGCGCTACTAGAAGTTTTGGACCTGGACGAGAGGAAGTTCCAGAAGCATATAGACAATATGGTCAACCAATAATTATTCCTGGATCAATGGGAACTGCAAGTTATGTATTAGTTGGAACTAAGAAAGCTGAAGAAGTTAGTTTTGGTTCCACAGCACATGGTGCAGGAAGAGTTGGTTCAAGAAGCGAAGCGTTAAGAACATTAAACGGAATAGACATAGTTAATCAATTAAAAGATATGAATATAGAAGTTAAAGGCAATTCAATGAAAGGAATAGCAGAAGAAGCACCACAAATGTATAAAGACATCGACGAAGTAATCAGAGTTTCACATGGAATAGGAATAGGCAACATGGTTGCAAGATTAGTTCCATTAGGTGTGATTAAAGGGTAAAGAATTCTAAAATTTAGCAGATATATTAGATATAATAATTAGATCTTATCATATCTCAAAAATCTTTCCTCTTTGACCAACATTTATTACTCTAGTTTTTCCGATCTTTTCTTCAAGACCTTCTGCCTCATGCACATGAGAACATAACATTATGTCTGGCTGGAATTTATCTATGACTCTACGTAAAGCTTTACTTCCTTCGAAGAATTGTGTAAACTTTTCAATCTTAGAGCCTGCAGGATGAACGTGACTAACCATTATTCTGACATTTGCATCTTTAACATAATGATGTCCTTTTACAAGCATATCATAAGCTTCTTTGTCTGTAACTTGATGTATTCCGATGTTAACTCCAGAACAACCGAATAATCCAACATAACTTTTATCCTCTTTATTTTTAGAGCCTGTTTTAGGAGTTGGATCAAATATTTTAATACCATAACCATGCAAATTCTTTACACCATAAATTTTAGATAAGAAATCTGCTGTGGCTACACTTTCATGATTTCCAGGAACTAGAACTACTCGTTTACCTTGTTTGAGAAATGGTCCAATCAAATTATCAGTTTTTTCGTCGCCTTCTGTTAAATCTCCGCATAATATTACTAGATCTACTTTTTCTTTGCTGGCTTTTTCAGCGAGTCTTTTTGCTAATCCACTATCACCGTGTAAATCTCCTGCTGATAATATTTTCATAACAACCACTCATAATTTTTTACAGAATTAAAATGTATCTTTATTTTTATTAATAATTATTTTTTCTTTAAAGTATTAAGTTCTTTTAATGGAAAGGCAATATTAACATGTGAACTTTTAGGACCAATTCTAGGAGTAATACTTACTTTATCTCCACCTAAATGTACTATTGTTGAAGGAGTACCGTGTTTTGGACCTTCATAAAATACGTAATCAACACCGTTTCTAATTGTTTGATCTAAATCTTCAAGTGAAGTCATGAAGTTTTGTCCAGTTACATTAGCACTCGTGGTAACAATTGGAATTTTTAATGTATAAGATATTGCTAAGAACCAATGATTCGGCATTCTTACACCAATTATAACATCGCTGTTCATATCATAATTGTGCAAATTCTTTGCAACTGCTTTTTTGTTTTTTAATTTTAATAATAGAGTATATGGTCCTGGAAGCTTTCTAATCCATTCTTCGGCCTCTTCAGTAATCACACAATTTTCATATATCCATTCTTTGTTTGGAACAATTACAGAAAAAGGTTGAGTGCTTTTCTTAAGCTTTCTTACTTTGCTGATTAGTTTTTCGTCTAAAGCACTACATCCAATACCATAAACTGTATCTGTAGGATATACAAATATAGAAGACGGTATCTCCTTAAGAATTGCCTTACGATTAACGTTATACTCATCAAAGTTTATAACAATCATCTAAACACCCTAAAAATAAGAATATTTAACATATTTAAAAATGTAATGGAAGAAGAATCAATCATCAATAAAAGAGAAAAAAGCAAACAGTATATTACAAATAATAATAAAAAAATTAAGCAAATAATTCGTCCTTGATATTTAGAGGACTATCTTCCCATGCTTTGGCTCTATCATGGAAAAAATCTCTATGCTCATACTTTTCCAAAAGGTTTATTATATTTTTTCTTTTCATTCTTTCACCTCGCTTATCTAGTATTTCTAGTTAAGGTCTGAAATTGATTCCAGAATAATCCTTCAACAAATCCTGTTTCATCAAATGCAAATACTTGTTCCGTTACATATTCGTCAACTACCATTTTACACCTCAACTTGCCAATCAGTTTTTACTTTGTTTTTCTGTTCTTTTCACACAACAATAACATACAGAATTAGTTATTTATATACCCTGTTTCTGTGAGTCCAGTGTGTCTAGTGGAGAACAAATGAGCACAAAGAAAGAAAGAGGTGTGTAAAAGTTTTAGGCAAAAAAGTGTTAAAAATTGAAAATTATTTCAGAAATTTATGCGAACTTATTACTCCTTCAGTCTCGTGCATGTATAGACGAGGAATTTTAATCTTTTTATTTAAAGAATTTTTAATTAACCAATAATCTGAAGGTATTATTTTATCGGACTCTAGCTTAGTAATATTAAACCACTTAAGTTCTCCAGATTTGGTTTCTTTGAAATTAATATTCTTTACATTCACTTTAACGAACATTAACATAAAACTGTGTTTTACGATTCCAGAACCTTCAACACGTTCATGCATTATGTTATTTACTGATATGAATTCTGAATCCAAACCTGTTTTTTCCTTGACTTGTCTAATGGCCGCTTCTGTAATATCCTCGTGAAGCAATAATTTTCCACCAATCATAGACCAATAATTTTTGTAAGGCCTCTTAGTTCTATTGATTAAAAGTATGTTATTCTTATTAACCACAGCAACTAAAACTACCGGTAACGGCCCTACATCCATCCCGAATATATCTGAAAATAAGGGAATATATTTTTCAGCATGTTCCGTCAATAAATAATATTCACCTTTCTTTACAAGAAGACCTTCTTTAACCATACTTGTTAAATGATAAGAAACCATATTTGATCTAATTTTCAAACACTTCTCAATTTCACTAAACTTTAACTTATTATTTTCCAGAAACAATTTGAATATTTGTGCACGTTCCTTTTTACTAAGCAATTTTTGCATCTTACTCGAAGTAATTCGAGGAATTATTTAAATATTGCTCTTAATTACACCAATTATGGAACTCGAGCAAATGCAACAAAAGACAAATTATGTATCAATCACAGGCATAATAAGAAAATCAGAAAAAGGACAGAACAAGTATCTTATATGTAAAAGAAGTCCGAATGAAAAAGCATTCCCAAATAAGTGGTGCGTACCTGGAGGAAAGATTGAACAAAAAGATTTCGTCAGCACACCAAAGGATACAAAAGATCATTGGTTAGATATATTCGAAAAAACGTTGAAGAAAGAAATATTAGAGGAAACTAACCTAAAGATAAAAGACATTGGATATGTATCCAGTCTTGTTTTCATTAGACCAAACGGTTTCTCGACAATAATTGTCAGCTTATACGCAGATTATGATTCCGGAAATATAAAACTGAGCGATGAAGAACTTGTTGATTATGCTTGGGTTGATTTAGAACAAGCAAAGAATTATGATTTAATTGAAAACATATACGAACAGATTGTAGAAGTTGAAAAGAAACATAAAGGAAAATAAAAAGAGATGTCCTACCTCAATACTCGGTCAACTTCTTATTATTCACGATAGTGGTATTCCCGCCAGCATGAGTTCTTTCCAAAGAAACAAACTTACCTTCTTCTAGTTTTGTAATCTTACGTTGGAATGTTTTGTATGAAGACTTTCCGCCAGCTTTTTCATATATCTTGAATAAATCACCAATCTTTTTACCACTATATTCTTTAACTATCTTCAGTATTAATTTGGCTTCACCATCTAATTCATCAGTACTCTTTATGGTAAATTGATCGATTTTTTCTATGGCCTTATTTACATTCTCTAAAGTTATTCTCTTACAATTCAATCCTTCTGTAATAACAGTAGACTCGCGAAGTAAAAATAAACCTATACGTAAATCTTTCAATTCAGCAGCTTTTTTTGATATTACTTCTAGAGCATCATCATCAACACAATTCGTATTAAATGCATATGATATTCTGTCGCGTAATATTCCTTCAATCTCTTTTTGATTATAATGAGGGAATTCAATTTGTTCAAGCATTAATCTGCTTCGTATTCTATCGTCTAACTCTAATAACCAAGATTTATAATTTGTTACAAGGAAAATTGTTTTCTTAAAAACCATCTCAGATAAAATATATAAGAAATCTGTATCTTCTACTTTATCGATTTCATCGAATACAAACACCGCACCTTTCTTATTAAGTATTTGAGTCACAATCTTAAATAAATCTTCTGTGTTCTTATTTTGAACAAAAGCATAACCTACAGCATCACATAATTCTAGAACTATTTTATAAGTAGTATTTTTATGCCAACAATTAATATATATTGGATATAATTTCTCAGTAAACTCATTACTCTCATCAAGTTCTCTCAATAAATGTTTCAATGCAGCAGTCTTACCTACACCCGGAGGACCATGAACTAGAACATTTCTACCATTATGATCGGACAGTATTGGTTTAATGCACGAAGCGAGATATTTTTGCTGGTCTTCTCTATAAGGAACGGCCTTAGGAAGAAAAGCGTAATCTAAAGCGTATTCGTTCTTAAATAACGATTCCCCGCCCTTCAATAAATCATCATACAACCCCATATCGAGAAGAGCAAGGGTAAATTTATAAAAGTTACGAGTTTGAAGAAAAAACATAGTAACCACCGAGCAGTGGATAAAGAGGTAACCTTTTTAAAGGGAATACGTGCATACAAACTATGCATGAAATAGAATATATGATAAAAACTGCTCTAGGGCATAAATCGGGAGAGAGGATATGTTTAATTAAAGACGATAATTATAGAGTTATCGCTACGGAAATAATGAAATATTGTGCAAAAAACGACATAAGAATAACAGAAGTAATGTATGAAAATAAGCCTTATGACACGCAAAATAAAATAAAAGAAGAATTTTTATCGGATTCTAATGAAATAATCATATTAGCGCTGAAGAAACACATCTGGCATACAAACGAACGTAGAAGTGCGAAATACGAGAAAAATAAAAGATTAATTAATATTCTTCATCCAGGAATGCCTTGCGAATCATATAACGCCAATATAGAAAACATGAACGAACTAGGTGTGCGAATCCATGAAATATTAAAAAAAAGCAATAGAATAAAATTGACTTCCCTTGATGGAACAAATCTAACTGCAGAAATCCCTCGTGTAGACGATAAAGTCTTTAAAATATTTTGTGAAACAGGAAAATATGATGTTCCAAAGTCAGGAGGCGATTACCCCGCAGGAGAAGTTGGGTTCGGACCTATTGAAGGCAGTGTTAATGGAACTATAGCATACAATTATAAAATTCAACATGTAGGTCGCATTAAGAAAGTGCAATTAGTCAAAGTTATAGAAGATAAAATAATACCTATTTATACTTCTAAGAAATATAAGGAATTAATATCATCGCATCCTATGCTCGGTTTTGTCAGCGAAATATCTATAGGAATAAATGCGATATGGACAGAAACAGATAATATAGATAGTATAATAGAAGAAAAGAATTTAGGGACCGTGCATATAGGTCACGGAGGAAATAAATCTTACGGCAACAGAGACGGGCCTCATTTTGATGCAGTTTTAATAAGACCCACGCTGTACATCAACGACATCGAATTGATAAAAAACGGAGTTTTCAACGTAAAATATTTAAATCGCTAGAGATTAGTTATATTAAAATGCGTGAGGAGATAGCAGTATATAATAATAGAGAAGAGAAAATTTTTGGAATTCTAAACAACGGACGTATTTATTCTCCTGTTCTTTTGTTTGTTCACGGATTTGCAGGCAGTAAGTCTGAGAACGGACTGTTCGAAGAAGCTGAAGAATACTTTACGTCGAAAGACTTTAATACTTTTCGATACGATATGGCAGGTATCGGAGACAGTACAGGAGATTATAGAAACACCACACTAAATAAACAGGCGCAAGATTTAGAATTGGTAATAAATACATTAAGGGAAAAATATCCAAAAAACCATATCTCGATAATAGGATTTAGTTTAGGTGCCACAGTATCGACAATCACCAACAATAAATCAATTGACAGATATGTATTCTGGAGTCCGGCATTAAATACCGCAAAAGACATGTTCCCAAGATATAATACTCCTGAAGTCCTATCAGAAATAAACTCCAAAGGATACCTAGATAAAGGAGATGTCAAGGTAGCGATACCTATAATAAATGATTTTAAAGATTACAATCCTGAAGAGATTCTTCCGCAAATTAAAAAACCGGTATTATTGATACATGGCAGTTGCGATCCAAGAATAAATTACAAGAGTACTGAAGAATTAATAAAATTTTTCATAAATGCCGAATTTATAAAAATTGAAGGAGCAAATCACTCCTATAAAAACAACCCCAAACATCGTAAAATGCTGTTTGAAAGCACGCACAGATGGCTATTAAAGCATAAAAATTCGGCATAACGCATTCTAAAATTAATAGTTTTTAGATAATACAGAAAATATACATTTATAAAAGTTACCAAATTATTACGAGCATGACGAGGAACTTTAGCACAATAATAAAGGAGATAATTATTGGTTTTGGATTCTTAAATGGACTGTGGTTTGCAATAGGCACAAGTCCAGAAACAGAGATATTAGGATTCATAAATAAATACGTTGGTCTATTGCCGGAAATACTCCAAAAAATACTAATGATAATACCATTCGTATTAATTGGATTAACTATAATAACAATTCTAAGCATATATCACAAAGGAAGGGTTCTTGGAATAATTGCAGTTTTATTAGCATTCATATCTGGAGCAATAGTTTTGAAATATTGGAAGATATCATTAATAATATTATTAGTATCGATAATAATTGGGCTGATAGGTTTCAAGAAGAAGAAATAGAGAATGAGAAGAAAAATAAACCTTTTTAAAAACCTCTAACATCATAAACCTTACACGACAATGGACTATATCCAATTAACGGAATTGTATGAAAAACTTGAAGGTACTTCTAAGAGGCTTGAGAAAACAAAACTACTTTCAGAATTCTTAAAAGATTGTCCTAAAAAAGAAATCGATAGAGTAATGCTACTCGTTCAAGGATTAGTATTTCCAAAAAGCGACGAAAGAAAAATCGGCGTTGCATCAAAATTAATAGTTAAAGCTCTAAATATTGCATCAGGAATTACAGTCGAAGAAGTTGAAAAATCCTGGAAGAAAACAGGAGACCTGGGACTTAGTGCTGAAGATTTAATTAAGAAAAAGAAACAACACACATTATTTGGAGCAGATGATTTAACAGTCGAGAAAGTATTCAAAAATATTCAAAAACTAGCTTCAATTGAAGGTCTCGGCAGTACGGATGTAAAATTAAAAACAATTGCAGAATTATTGACGAGTGCAAAACCAAAAGAAGCAAGATATATAGTTAGAACAGTTCTAGAAGATTTACGTGTAGGACTCGGAGAAGGAACTTTGCGTGATGCAATCGCAATTGCATATTACGAGAGACATGGAGGAACTGTCGACTTAGAAAGTAAAGATCCTAGTTTTGGTGGCGGAAGCGAACTAGCAAAAATTCGTGATTCAATACAAGAAGCATATGATGTTACTAATGATTATGCAATAGTTGCACAAATGATTATCGACGATGATTTAGAGAATTTACAAAAATTAGAATTAGATACAGGAAAACCTGTTAAGGCAATGCTTGCACAAAAAGCAAAAGATGTCAAAGATGCATTCAACATCGTCGGAAGACCTGCAGCAATAGAGTATAAGTACGACGGATTTAGAATGATGATTGGAAAACAAGGAGATAAAGTCACAATATATACTCGAAGACTTGAAAATGTAACTGCACAATTTCCGGAAGTTGTAAAATTAATAAGAGAAAACATAAAAATCGAATCATGTATTATCGACGGTGAAGCTGTCGGTTATGATCCAAAAACAAAAAAATATGTTCCATTTCAAAATATTTCTCAAAGAATAAGAAGAAAATACGACATTGAACAAATGGCTAAAGATGTTCCTGTAGAATTGAATATTTTTGATATAATATATTATAATGGAAAATCTATGATTAAAGAATCGTTTGTTGAGAGAAGAAAACTTATTGAAAAAATAGTAAAAGAAAAACCTGAACATATAAGATTAGCAGTTCAAACAGTAACAGAATCAGACGAAGAAGCAGATAAATTCTATCATCAAAGTTTGAATGCAGGAAATGAAGGAGTAATGTTCAAAAATCTTAATTCACCATACAAACCAGGATCAAGAGTTGGATACATGGTTAAATTGAAACCAATAATGGAAACTCTAGATTTAGTTATCGTTGCTGCAGAATGGGGCGAAGGAAAAAGAGCGGGATGGTTAACTAGTTTTACAGTAGCAGCATACGATGAAGATACTGACGAATATCTAGAAATTGGAAAGTTTGGAACTGGAATCAAAGAAAAGAAAGAAGAATTGGCCGAGGGAGAGCTAAACGACGAGAATATTGTTTCATTCGGAGAATTAACAGAGGCATTAAAACCATTTATCATAAGCGAGAAAGGAAGGGAAGTAATAATTAAACCAAACGTTGTTGTTGAGTTAAAATTCGAAGAAATACAGAAAAGTCCTTCATATAGTTCAGGATATGCTCTTCGATTCCCAAGACTCGTAAGGACCAGACTTGACAGAAGTCCTGAAAATGCATCGACATTACGACAAGTAGAAGGATTCTATAAGGAGCAGAATTAGAAAATTTTTACTTCTCCACTACCAGTGCTTTCATTGGCCAATTTAATTCGTATTTTCCATTAAGATATTCTATTCCTAATATTTCTTTACATGAATTAATTGTTTGTTTTATTTTTTTATCTTCAGTTCCAGGTAATAATGTTAATGCGTGGAGTTTATAGATGAATTCTCCTAAATCTTTTTCTGAATCAAATTTCCATTTCTGATTAATTGTTTTAATGGAAATTTTATCTTCTTTAAATCCTGCAATGTAACAAAGTGTTTTAGCAAAATCTTCGGATAAGAATTTTACTTCATGACCCGTGATACAATATTTTGCTACAACATCATCAAAATGGCTTGCAAGATTACTTCCAGAAAATACATCGCAGAGTACTAATTTTCCTCCTGTTTTAAGTCCTCGATATATCCTTTTCATTGCTTCAGTTTGATTCTGGCAATGATGATGTGCTCCAAAACTCCAAGCTTTATCAAAATAATTCTGTTGTATGTTTAATTCTTCAGCTCCACTTACTTGCGTTGTGATTTGCGGTAAGTTTACTCTTTTGACAAGATTATCTAATTGATCTTTTGAGGGATCAGTTATAAGATATTCTCCTACACAACCTATAGCATTAGCTATTGATTTGCAAAAATATCCATTTCCCTCTCCGAATCCTAAAATTTTGTCTCCTTTTTTGGGGTCGAGTAAAGTATACATTACTTCAATATCATTTTTTCTTGCGTCCGGAAATGTGCTTATTGCTTCTTCGTATAGTTTTGCTCTTAATCCATTGAACTCAGCATTTTTCATATGTTATCACCTATGAATAGTATCTTCTCGAGTATATTAATTTAAGTTGTCGTAAAGCGACGACTAGTAGAAATATTTATATATTCAAAGAGTTTTATTCTGTTTATGTATGAAGAACTTAAGGAATTTGGATTATCAGAAACTGAGATTGCTCTCTATACAACGCTTTTGAAGACGGGAGATTCAACAGCAAATAGAATAGCAAAGATAACAGGAATAAAAAGAACTACGACATACGATAATCTTTCATTATTAATTAACAAAGGTATAGTATCCATAATTACTAAAGAGAATGTAACTTATTATCTGGCTTCTGATCCACATAAAATTATCCGTTTAATAGAGGATAAGAAAGATAGGATTAATAAAATAATTCCTGAACTGCAATCACTTAAAGAAATTGCAAAAAATACAACTGGAGTTACATTCTTTGAAGGAAAGAAAGGAGTATTAACCGTATTAAATGATATTATTGATGAAAAGAAAGAATTATGGTTTTATGGTTCAAGAAAGAAGGCACTCGTTGCATTGCAACATTATCCTGAGAATTTTATTCAAAAAAGAGCTGAACACAAAATTCCATTAAAAGCAGTTTTAGCTAAAGAAGATAAGGGAGATCCGGCCTATAATGATAAAAAAGTATATGCGTTATCTAATCTAAAATTTTTAGAACATTTTAATAATACTTCTACAAACGTATTTATTTATGGCGATAAAGTCGCATTCATGACCTCTGGAGAAAATCTCGTTGGAATAATAATAAAAAATAGTGATGTAGTAAAACAACAAAGAGAACTATTCAAATTATTCTGGAAAATAGCAAAGAAATAATTAACCCTATTTCGACGTATAAACCAATGTAAATCCCATTGCCTTAAATTCTGCTAAGAAAGGATAGAGTTGATTGTCTTTTACAGCGGGACAATCTTCTGTTAATATTATTGTATTATCATGAATGAATAAGGGAAATTCTTTACACACATTGGGCCTATCAGGATTTTTATGTATTTTACATTTATATTCTATTAAATTAGGACAGCCTTTACTTAGATTGAAGATATATCGTTTATCAACAGGCATAATAACTAAATCTTTAATATCAAGACATAACAAATTAGCCTCTTTTTCAGATAATAACAAATATCCTCTTCTACAACAAAAGGCCATGCATTCAGTATAGCAATAGCTACTGATAGATTCTCTTGCTCTTATCGCCAACTCTTCGGCTTCAGAAATAAAGACACGACCAAGTATACCAAACATACGATCGCGTATTAATATAATGAGATATATCCATACATTAGGAAACTATCCCCAACTTATAAATACATGGTTTACGAGCACAAATTCTCGTAAATTCTCCGGACAGTAGCTACAAAGGTTTATAAAGTTCTGATGACCGCTAATAGTGTAATAGTTAGGGTGTGCTATGACGGATAATAAAGAAGAATCCAAGAAAGAAGAAGATAGAATAGATTTCAAGTATAATTTGAAGATCTATTTTGAAATGTTGAGTAACTACAAAGTGCTCTTCGCGTTCTTATTATTTGTAGTGCTAATCGTTGAAGCAACGTACGTTGTTGATAGATTCTTATTCAAAG